>SPBQ01000509.1 GCA_004525875.1 Myxococcales bacterium | reverse complement strand
GATCGAGCGAAACGGTGCGAGCGGTCGCGTTCTTCTGGCCGCGGCCGAGGACGACATCATGAAACGCATACGCGCGGTGGCCGGTGGGATGCTGACGAGCAGCGCCGCTGGCGAGGTCGTGGCGTTCATCGAGGCGGCCGAGGATGACAGCTACCGGCACCCGGGCGATGCGCTTCAGGTGCCGCCGTTCTACGGGGATATCGAGCTCGTTACTGCGGGCTTCGTCGACAGCGCACACCGGCGTGGCGTCGAGGTCCATGTCTGGACTCTCAACGATCCGGCCGAGATCGATCGACTCCTTGACCTCGGTGTCGACGGTCTGATGAGCGATTTTCCAGAAAGGCTGGTGACCGCGGTGCGCGCGCGGCTAGGTCTCGCCGTGAGCTAGCCATGACATCGCATGACGCCGCCTCCGGAGGCTAGGTCGCTTCACAGCTCGTCGCGTCAGCGCATCTCGGTCGGCGTCTGCCTCTCCGCGAAGTCGGCGGCGACGAACGCTGTCACGGCCCGCGGAAGCACGCGGTTCGCGTTCGCGCGCATCCAGTTCGTCCAGCCCCCCGAGACCACCGACGGCTGGCGACCGAGTGCCTCGAGCGCATGCATGACGCAGGCATCGGGTAGCTCGTCGGCGCTCGGATCGGAGCGCTGCTCGCCGGCGACGGCTTCGAACTCGGTTGCGACGGGGCCCGGCATCAGGACGGTGACGTCGATGCCGCGGTCGGCCAGCTCGACCCACAGCGCTTCGCCCAGCAGGTTGTCGAACGACTTGGTCGCCGCGTACACACCGAGGAAGGGGATGGGCTGTCGGCCGGCCGCCGAGCCGACGATTACCAGCGCGCCACGTCCGCGAGCGATCATCGGTGGGACGAGTCGGTGGGTGAGCTCGACAGGCGCCACGCAGTTGAGGATGATCATGTCACGCAGGCGGTCGAGGTTCTGGTTCTCGAATCTACCCGCGTAGCCGACGCCCGCGTTGTTCACGAGCAGGCCGATCTCGAGATCGGCCACCGCCCCGGCGATGGTGGCGGCCCCCTGCGCGGTGGTGAGGTCGGCCTGGACCACGCGTGTGCCGACGTTCCAGTTGCGTTCGAGCTCGGCGGCGAGCTCCTCGAGCCGCTCCTTGCGCCGCGCGACCAGCACGGACGAGATGCCCTCGCGCGCCAGCGCGCGAGCGAACTCGGCGCCGATCCCGGCCGAGGCGCCGGTCACGAGCGCCCAGTCGCCGTAGCGTTCGCGCAGCTTGAGCGTGCGCGGCACGAAGTAGTCGCGCGAGCTCCACAGCGCGTACGTGACCGCGCCGAACGGGACGATCGAAACGATGCCCAGCAGCCAACCGACCAGTCCGCCGACGTAGACGATCGGCCACACAACCATGCCTAACGTGACAGTTGCCGTGTAGACGGGCGCCCAGGGCCACATCCACGGCTTCATGCGCCAGAAACCGTAGGCGCCGGCGGCGTAGATCAGGAAGTGGAGGGGCTCGGTGAGCTTCGCGGCCCACCCCTTGAAGGGCACGCCGAGCCATATCTCGTGATCCTCGGCGATCGGTTTCGCCGCGAGATCCCACGGTACGTACACGAAGGCGAGGAACGCGCAGACGGTCATCAAGGCGTTCATCCACCAGGGACGTTGAGCAGACTGCTCTTCGAGCCAGCGCAGGATCCGGTTCATTGGTCTACCTCTGACGGTCTCGCTCAGCGCGCGGGCTCGCATCGCGGTCTGTGGCCTGCTTGCAACGCGGCCTCGTAGTCACCCATGCGAGCCGGGATGCGCTTCTCGAGCTCGCGGATACGCTCGGTGGTGGACGGATGGGTCGACAGGAACTCCGGTGGCTGGCCGCCGCCCGATCCCGCCGCCCGGCGCATGTTGTACCATAGGTCCACGCTTTGCCTCGGGTCGAATCCCGCCCTGGCCATCACGTCGAGACCGGCCAGGTCCGCTTCGCGTTCCTGGGCCCGGTCGAACGGGAGCAGCAGGCCCACCTGGGCTCCGAGGCCCATCAGTCCGTAGAGCGACTGCTGACGCGATGGGCTCGATCCGCCGGCGGCCGCCGCGGCCAGCGAAACGCCGGTCATCGTGAGCTGCTGGCGAGAGACACGCTCGTTGGCATGGTGCGCGAGCACGTGGAGGACTTCGTGGCCGATCACGGTCGCTAGCTGGTCCTGGTTCTCGGCGACGCCGAGCAGGCCGGTATAGACCCCGATCTTGGCTCCCGGGACGGCGAACGCATTGACTGCAGGGTCGTCGAAGACGACCACCTCCCAGGCGAGGTTGGCCTGCTGCGGGGGTAGCTCGGCGAGGATCGCGCCCGCGACGCACGTCACGTAAGCATTGATGCGGCGATCCGTGGAAGCCGGAGTTTCACTCTTGAGCTGCTGGAACATCACCGTTCCCGCCTCCGGGGGCTGGTGGTCGTCGACGAGCAATAGCTGCTGCCGCCCGAGCGGCGAGGTGGTGCAGGAGGCGAGCATGACCGTGAGCAAGACGAGCAGGGTGCGCAGACCGAAGCGGTGCATCAGAACTTGCAGCGTCCGGAGGCGCCGCGGAG
>SPBQ01000473.1 GCA_004525875.1 Myxococcales bacterium | reverse complement strand
GGATGCTGCAGCATAGAAAGTACCGTGCTGCTCTGATAAGCTTGGAGTTTAGCCTGTTTCGGGGGAGATGCTCATATGCGGGTAAGAGCGACATTCGGTGCGCTAACCGTCCTTGCCATGCTGTTCTCGGCGCCTGTCGCGGGGGCTGCGACGGAGGAAAGTTCGACGGCCTTTGTCCGTTACCCGGAGCTTGAGCCAGCGGTAGCATTTTGGCGGGAGGTGTTCACGAAGTACACCAAGCGCCAGATCGTTTTCCACGATCCCTATCGCCTCGACATTGTCTATGCGGTCGGTGACATCAGCCGCATCGTCGACGGAAATCTGAGCGATTCCCGCAAGAGTCGCGCGATCTATGACTTCATGACGCGCGAGTCGCAGCGGCTCGGTGCGATCGTCCGACGGGTTTCGAGCGCGACGCCTCGCGACGCGGAGGAACGTCGTATCGCGGCCGCGCTCCAGCGCGCTGGAGACGATCTTCCCTCGGCCTCGACTCTCGCTGCACGTATCCGCGGGCAGCGTGGGCTCGGCGGCGAGCTCTGCGGTGCGGTGGAGCGTGCGAACGTTTACTTGCCGCAGATTCGCGAGCTCCTCGCGGCCAACGGCGTGCCCCCCGGCCTCGCGGCGCTGCCCCTGGTGGAGTCGTCGTATCGCAACACCGCTCACTCGCACGCCGGAGCCGTGGGCATGTGGCAGTTCACGCGCGGCACCGGCAGGCGTTTCCTCCACATCGATGAGGTCATGGACGAGCGTCGCGATCCGCTGCTGGCGGCGGAGGCGGCGGCGAAGTACCTACGCGAGAATTACGATCGACTCGGAACCTGGCCCCTGGCGATCACGGCGTACAATCACGGCGCCAACGGTATGGCCTATGCCGTTCGCAAGCTGCAAACCAAGAACATGGCGACCATCGTGAAGCACTACCAGAGCCGTAGCTTTGGTTTCGCTTCGCGTAACTTCTATGCAGAGTTCCTCGCGGCTCAGGACGTCATGGCCGAGTCGGACAAGTACTGCGGGTCCCAGGCGCCGACCCCCGCACGCCCGGAGCAGGTGCGCGTAGAGGACTTCACCAAGATCGACACGCTGGCCGAGTGCGCCGGCACCGATACCGCGACGCTGATGGAGCTGAACCCCGCGCTCAAGCCGGATGTCGCCGAGGGACGGCTCTATGTGCCGAGGGCGTACCGTCTCAACGTGCCCGCCGGCACTGCGGCGCGGTTTGAAGAGCGCTACGCGGCGTTACCGGCCGACGCGCGCCTCAGCGCGCAGAAAAACTATTATGCGATACACCGCGTCGAGCGCGGTCAGACGCTCTCCGAGATCGCGTCGCTGTATCGCACCTCGGTGGGTGCTCTGAAGGCCCACAACGACATCCGCGATCCACGCAGCCTGCGCGCCGGACAGACGATCAGCGTGCCGGTGGCAGGCACGGCCGCGGCCTCGACCGTGGCCAGTCGCGCGCCGGGCGTGGTGGCGTCCTCGCACCGCGTGGCGCGCGGGCAGACGCTGTCCCACATCGCAGGCCGCTACGGGGTCTCGGTTGTCGCGCTTCAGCGCTCCAATGGGATCTCCGACCCGCGCGCGTTGCGTCAGGGCCAGGTGCTCCGGATTCCGACCGGGGTGGATTCTGCGCCCGCACCCGTGAGCGAGGGCTACCGGATCCATCACGTGGGCAGAGGTCAGACGCTCTCCCACATCGCGAAGCTGTATCGCACGACCGTGCGACGGTTACAGAGCTTTAACGGGATCTCGGATCCGCGCAAGCTCCGCTACGGGCAGGTCATCAAGGTCCCCATGTAGGAGTCCGCGCCGTGGCTCGGGCGCGGCGGCCGTGATAGCGTGGCCGTGTGGATCTGGGCTTTCTCGAGTTCACGTGCCTTGCCTACCTGGTAGCGGCCGTCGTCCTCGCCTACCAGGTTCTGAGGCCCCGGGAGCAGCTGGCGACGCTCGGTGCGGTCGCGCTGGCCGGGGGCTTCTTGCTGCAGTCGATTTCTATTGGGCTGCACTTCCTGGACGCCGGTGTGACGGCCGTGACGGCGTTCCACGAAGGGCTCGCATTCTTCGCGTGGCTGATGGTCGGGAGCTACTTGATCGTCGGCCGCGGTCAGCGTCTGGACGTCATCGGGGCCGTGCTCGCACCGATCGCGTTTGCAATGACCCTGGCGGCGGTGATCCTGTACGCCGATGGGGGAGGGGGCGTGCCGGCGTCCCTGCGCAGCCCGTGGCTCCCGATCCACATCACCCTCGCATTTCTCGGCAACGCCGTCTTCGCCGTCGCGTTCGCCATTAGCATCGTTTACCTCGTCCAGGAGAAGGGCCTGAAGCGACGCAGCAGGGGCGCGATCCTGCGCAGGCTGCCTTCTCTCGAACAGCTCGACCGGTTGAACTACCGCTGCCTGGCCTGGGGCTTCCCGCTGCTGAGCCTCGGTATCCTCAGCGGTGGGATCTGGGCGCTGAACGCCTCGGGGACGTTCTGGTCGTGGGAAGTGCGCGAGGTGCTCTCGCTGCTGACGTGGGTGCTGTACGGCGGGCTGTTGCAGTTCAGGCTGACCGCGGGCTTGCGAGGCCGCCGCGCGGCGACGCTGACGATCGTTGGATTCGGCATCGTCGTTGTCTCGTTCGTCTCCATCAACCTCCTGTCCGTGCCGGGGCGGCACGGGGGAGGCCTCGGCTTCTGAGCCCGGTGATCTCGGAGCTCGCGTGCCGTCCATCGTGACACACGACGTCGTCATCGTCGGCCTCAGCCATCACACGGCGCCCGTCC
>SPBQ01000363.1 GCA_004525875.1 Myxococcales bacterium | reverse complement strand
TTGGTGCCTTCGTTACACGAATCGTCCGTGCATCCGACGCCGTCGCTGCAGTTCGGGGCGGTGCCCGCCTGGCAGTCGAGGGTCACACTGCAGGTCTCGGCACCGTTGCAGAACAGCCCGTCGTCACAGCTGCCGTTATTCGCGACGTGGTCGCACACGTTGGTGCCTTCGTTACACGAATCGCCCGTGCATCCGACGCCGTCGTTGCAGTTCGGGGCGGTGCCCGCCTGGCAGCCGAGGGTCGCGCTGCAGGTCTCGGCGCCGTTGCAGAACAGCCCGTCGTCACAGGTCAGGGGCGTTCCGCTCTGGCAGATTCCTGCGTTGCAGGTCTCCGCTCCATTGCACGCGTCGCCGTCGCTGCAGTTGGCATCGACCGTGCACGAGTCCACGGTCACCGACCCACCCTGACCGGTGGAGGGAATGAGGATGCCGGCGGTGTCGCGCACCTCCGTGATCAGGACGGCGACATTGCCAACCTCTCCGGCGAGAGCTGTCGGCAGCACCTTGATATCAACGCGTGCGACCGAAATCCCCAAGCCGGTTGGCGATATGAGGCTCGAGAAGTTGATCCCGCCGAGCCGCAGCTCGCAGGGCGCGGTTTGGTTTGCGCTCGGCGGGCCTGAGAATTCCGAAGTGGTGCCTCCCTGTACGCCACCCAGGGCCGGAGAGACGATCTCGAGCACCGGGGAGCCCACCGCGGGCGTGCAATTCAGATCGATGGTGTACGCGCCCAGCGCCGCGTCGGGCGGGGTCGGATCGGTAATATCGACGAAGATCTCGGCGGTGATGGTATCTCCGGCGCTCGCTGCGGCCGGGAGCTCGATTCTCACGACACCCGTCTGCGCCAGCGCAACGGCCGACCATCCCAGAACGCCGACGAGGCAGCCAATACCGGCGTGGCCTGCCCGCCGGGCCAGCGAGCCGATCGAGCGAGGTCTACGCTCCGTCATGATTTCTCTCCTCTCATAGCAGATCTCAAGGTCGTGCTTCGCGGTAAGCGAATAGAAGAGGTTCCTTCCTCATCCGCTGCCCTGCCTCTGAAGATCGGCTCGAATCCGCTATCCGCGACGGGTAGACCGAAGGCCACGACATCCCTCTGGATTTGCCGCCATTCGAATGGCTCCCCCAGCCGGCCTACCGGCTCTTCGCCTTGAACTGCCGGTCCGTATTCTTCAATGCCGACGTGAACTCCGAGGTGAGGCACATTCCGGTGCTGGCGTGGATCTGGATCACGACCTCCGGGTCCACGGCGAAGAGCTCGGTCCCGACCGGCGCCGGTGTCGGCAAGCTCGCGCCCTTCGCCGTAACCGAGGCCTTGGACTTCCCTTCCCCTCCCGGTCTCAGGTCTAGCTTCTGAACGCCGTCCGCGGAGGCCGTCGCATCTCGGTACTTCCAGTACTTCGGCTCTCTGCCTTGCCAGGCGGCACTCGGAGCCACTGTCAAAACCGCTGCGACCGAGGACGACCCACCAGACCTGTCATAGATGCATAGCGAGTAGGACGTCGTAGTGGCCGGATCGCCGAACTCGGCGTAGTCCAGCGCATGCCCGCGTTGCCACTTCCACTTCAATCGGTCGCGCGTATCGTCGTCGTCGTTCTTGATCAGCACCGTCGCCTTGCGGGCAATCAGGCAAGCGGGCGCCGGCTCGGTCAGATTCACGCAGCCGCTGACGTCACTGCACCCGTCGGTAGTGCACGGGTTGCCGTCGTCACACTCGGGCGTCGCACCGACGCAAACAGCACTCACGCACTGGTCCATCACCGAGCAGGCCAGACCGTCGTCACAGGTCGTGCCGTCGAGGGCCTCCGGATCAGAGCAGATTCCGCTGACGGTATCGCAGACGCCGGCCACGTGGCACTGGTCGAGGGCCGTGCAGATCACGGGGCTGCTGCCCACGCAGCTGCCGAGGTCGCAGCGGTCGCTCTGCGTGCACGCGTTACCGTCGTCACACGGCTCGGTATTCATCACGTTCTGGCAGCCCGAGCCTGGGTTGCACGAGTCGTCCGTACAGATGTCGGTGTCGTCGCAATTCGTCGGCGGCCCGCCGACGCATGCACCCGAGGAGCAGGCATCGCCGGTCGTGCAGGCGTCGCCGTCGTCGCAGCCCACTGTATTCGCGACGTGCTGGCACGCGCCTGACGCCAGGCAGGTGTCATCGGTGCACAGGTTGGTGTCGTCGCAGTTCGCGTCGCTGCCCTGGCAGCCACCGACTCCGAGACACACACCCAGCGAGCAGGCGTCCGGATTGTCGGACGGATTGCCGTTGCTGCACGTGTTGGTGTCGTCGTTGGGGTTCACGCAGCCCAGAACAACGTCACAGACGTCGTCCGTGCAGGGATTGCCGTCGATGCAGTTGGGGGGCGCTCCGCCCTGGCAGTTACCGGCGCTACACGTGTCGTTCGTCGTGCAGGCGTTGCCGTCATTGCAGGAAAGGACGTTATTGCTGTGCGCGCATCCGCTCCCCACGTCACACGAATCGTCCGTGCAGATGTTGCCGTCGTTGCAATCGGGTGGCGGGCCTCCGGCGCATGAACCACCACTGCACATGTCGCCGGTGGTGCACGCGTTGACGTCGTTACACGGCGCCGCGTTGTTGGTATGCACGCAGCCCGTCGAGGGGTTGCAGGAGTCGTTCGTGCAGATATTGCCGTCGTTGCAATTCGGCGCGGCACCCCCCTGGCAGCTTCCCGCACTGCAGGTGTCGCCTGTGGTACATGCGTTCGAGTCGTTACACGGAGCCGTGTTGGGCGTGTTCTGGCAGCCGGCGGCGGAATCGCACGAATCGGTCGTGCAGACGTTGCCGTCGTTGCAGAGCGCGGCGCTCGGGACGCCGACGCAGTCGCCGGCACTGCACAACTCGTTGATCGTGCAGCTCACGCCGTCGTCGCAGGGGATGGTGTTGTTCGGGTGGCTGCAAGCGCCGGCGCCGTCGCAGACGTCGTCGGTGCAGACGTTACCGTCGTCGCCACACGGCGTCGAGGTCGGTACGTTGCACGTATCGCCAGCCTCGCTGCAGGTGTCGGCACACTCGGGACCGACCGCACACGGGTCGCCGACGTGGGCCGAGCAGCTCCCACCGGCGCAGCTATCGGCGCCGTTACAGAACAGTCCGTCGTTACAGGGGACGGTGTTGTTGGCGAAGACGCAGCCTGTGGCAGGATTGCAGGAGTCGTTGGTGCAGCCGTTGCCGTCGCTGCAGGTCAGGGGCGTTCCGCCATGGCACGCCCCTGCGTTGCAGGTCTCCGCTCCATTGCACGCGTCGCCGTCGCTGCAGTTGGCATCGACCGTGCATGAGACCACGGTCACCGACGTGCCCTGAGCGGTGGAGGGAATGAGGATTCCGCCGGTGTCGCGCACCTCCGTGATCACGACGGCGACATCGCCAACCTCCCCGGCGAGGGCTGTCGGCAGCACCTTGATAGCAACGCGTGCAACCGAAATCCCCAAGCCGGTCGGCGATACGACGCTCGAGAAGTTGATCCCCCCCAGCCGCAGCTCGCAGGGGGCGGTTTGGTTTGCGCTCGGCGGACCCGAGAATTCCAGAGTAGTGCCTCCCTGTACGCCACCCAGGGTCGGAGAGACGATCTCGAGCACCGGGGAGCCCACCGCGGGCGTGCAATTCAGATCGATGGTGTACGCGCCCAGCGCCGCGTCGGGCGGGGTCGGATCGGTAA
>SPBQ01000548.1 GCA_004525875.1 Myxococcales bacterium | reverse complement strand
TGTTTCTGCTGGGCGACCCGACCCTAGGCTACGGCGCGCTGCTCTCCGTGCTCGAACCCGAGTTGGTACGGACGGCGACGACTACCGCAACCTTGATCGCCTTGGCCTGCTGGTGGAGCTTTGCCGGTTACGTCTACATGCTACGCGCGTACTTTGCGGTCTGACCCGGGCTATCCATGAAGAACTGAGCTCCGATGTCGAGCCACCCGCCAGGCCCGGCCGCGCGGGCTCCGCGCTCGTCAACGTACTGTGGCCTTCACACGATGCACGCTTGCCAGCTCGCGTTTACACCTCGCTCATCGCCGTGCTTGGCCCGATCGGACACACGTTTCGACGTCTCGCGACGAGTGTTCATGAATAGCCCGGGCTAACGGACTGCGGACTGAAGTGGCGCCCGCCCGCTGCAAGGGCTACAAGCAGCGCAGCGGCACGCCCAGCCACCCCTTCACGGGGATACGCCCCGCAGCAGGGATCATGCACCCACCAGAACGATTCGATGAGCTACCGCTGGATCCCCGTATAATCGAAGGAATTCACGACATGGGGTTCGAAACGATGACCCCGATCCAGCGCGAAGCGATTCCCGTGCTACTGACGGGCGCGGACATGATCGGTGTCGCGCAGACGGGCACCGGCAAGACGGCGGCGTTCCTGATTCCGATCCTGCAGCGACTCCTCTCCAAGTCGCGAGAAGTGAACCGCGCTCTCGTGCTGTCCCCGACCCGAGAGCTGGCGCTGCAAATCGATGAGCAGATGGCCGGCCTCTCCTACCACACGGGTATGACCTCGGTGTTCATCGTCGGCGGGATGCCGTTCGGATCGCAAGAGCGAGGCATTCGTGCCGGTAGCGATGTACTGATCGGAACGCCGGGCCGTATCCTCGAGCATATGAAGTACGACCACATGGACATGTCGAGTGTCGAAGTCGTCGTTCTCGACGAATCCGACCGAATGCTCGATCTCGGATTCATGCCGGATGTACGGAGAATCCTGCACTCGGTCTCCCCGACCCGACAGATGTTGATGTTTTCGGCGACGATGGGGAAGGAGATTCGAGCGATCGCTCAAGAGTTTCTCAAGGACCCGGAAGAGATCGCGGTCGGGCACCAGCGTCCCGTCGAGGCCGTCCGTCAGAGAATCGTCGAAGTTCCTCAGAACCAGAAGGAACAGGCGATTCTGGCGCTCTGTCGGGGTGAAGAGATCGATTCGGCGATCATCTTTCTGCGGACGAAACTGGGTGTCGCTCGCCTGGCGCGGAGCTTGAACAATCGCGGGGTGCGTTGCGAGTCGATTCATGGAGATCGCAACCAGACGGAGCGCAACGCCGCGCTGGAAGCCTTTCGAAGAAAAAAAGTTCGGATCCTGGTGGCGACGGACGTGGCGGCGCGCGGCCTGGACATTTCCCGGATCTCGCACGTGATCAACTACGACATCCCACAGAGTCCTCACGACTACATCCATCGCGTCGGACGCACCGCGCGTGCCGAGGCAACGGGCGATGCCATCACGCTCGTCACTCCGCAGGATCGCGAAGCGCTCGAGCGAATCGAAGGGGTCGTCGGATTCGAGATCCCTCGGTACAAGCTCGATCGATCGTTGCCGAGTGAGAGTCGAACCCAGCATCGCAACGCTCGCGGGCGCCGGCGCAGCTGACGTCCGAAGGCCGTGGCGCAAAGGTCGCTGTCGGACCGGCGATACGGGGAACGCCTCCGTTGACGGAGCTTCGCCAACGCCCAGCCCCAGTTGCCCCCACGCGCGCCCGCCGTACCATGGTCCAGGAAGTCGGTCCGAAGCCGGATGGGCCCGTTTCGAGGGGCGCGAGCAACGCGGCTCGCAAGACGGGCGGACCGATCCGGTGGCGCGGAGGTGATGATGGGCAATCCAGCGATCTCGGTGGGGCCCGCGGCCCCGGAGCCGGTGGCGGCGAGGCAACTCGGGGACATCTTCCGGCAGCACGACGTCTTCTCGCAGCTGTCGGGCGAAGCGCTCGGTGCGCTGGCCCGGATGGCCGAGCGCGTCTTCGTCCCGGCCGGCACCCAGATCCTCCGCAAGGGCAGCGTTGCCGACGCTGCCCTGGTCGTCGAGCACGGGCGCGTGC
>SPBQ01000299.1 GCA_004525875.1 Myxococcales bacterium | reverse complement strand
TGACGCTGCCGTTGCACACGGCCGGTGGGCCCCGTCACGACTGGTTGTGTCTCACGGGCGGAGCCATCGGCCAGGGACTGCCTGCCGCCACTGGCGCCGCGGTCGCCTGCCCCGATCGCAAGGTGCTGTGTCTCGAAGCCGACGGCAGCGCACTCTACACGATCCAGGCCCTGTGGACGCACGCCCGCGACGGTCTCGATGTCACGACCGTGATCTTCAACAACCGTTCCTACGCCGTACTCAACATGGAGCTCAACCGCGTGGGCGCGGAGCCTCCCGGGCCGAAGGCGCAGGAAATGCTCGACATCTCGAGGCCGGACCTCGACTTCGTATCGATCGCGAAGGGCCTGGGCGTGCCGGCCACGCGTGCCACCACGGCCGAGGAGTTCGCCGACCAGCTCGGCCGTGCGCTGGCCGCGCCGGGCCCCGCACTGGTCGAGGCGATGGTGCCGAGCATCATCTAGGCGGTGCGATCGCTTCCCGATCTCACCACCTGGATGATGGCATCGCATGACGCCGCCTGCGGCGGCGAGCTCACCAGGTGAGCTCGCCATCTCATCGTACGACGCCGCCTCCGACGGCTAGCCGGCAGCTGCGACGGTAGCGGGCGAGCACGAGGCTGTGGATGCGTGCTTCAGGATCAAGTCGGCGAGCGGTCCGGGCTGATCCTCCGGTACGAACGTGTAGCAGTCCTTGATCAGCTCCAGGCGCGCGTTCGGAAAGTCCTTGGCCAGGCGCCGTGCGCTGGACACCGGGAACAGTCGATCCTCGGCGGCCCAGGCGATGAGCACGGGCCTGTCAAAACGCCCGAGCCTCGTCGCCACGTCGCGGGTTTGGCGCGGGTGGGCGTCGTTCATGAACTTGCAGGCGTCGCGACGGACACCGGCGTTGCGAACGAGCGGCTGCAGGTAGCCGTCGGCGTAGAAGTCGTCGATCGGCCGCTTCGTCAGCCAGCCGAACACGAGCGGCAGCCGCCGCAACGGGCGCGTTCCGAGCACGCGCAGCGCGAAGGCCAGCAGGGACGGCACGTGTGCGAGCAGGACGAGCGGCTTGAACAGCGGAGGCGGGAAGTGGTCATAGGCGTCGCACGACGTCAGCACGATCGCCCCGACGCGTTCGGCGTGCTCGGTGGCCACGAACTGCACGATGGCGCCGCCCGAGTCGTTCGCGACGAGCACCACGTCGCGCAGGTCGAGCGTCTCGAGCAGATCGGCGATCAGCCGGGCGAGCCCACGGGTCGTCAGGTCGGCATCCGGCTTCATCGCCACCTCGTGGGCGCCGAGCGGCAGATCGGGCGCGATGCATCGAAGGTGAGGGGAGAGACGGGGTACGACTTTTCGCCACAGGTCGCCGTTGACGAGCAGGCCGTGGATGAAGACGACGGGCCGGCCGGCTCCGCGCTCCCGGTAGCGAAGCGTGCCCTGCGGCAGCTCCACCTGCTTGATCTCTCCGAGGTCCGTTGATCGTGACATGGGCGTCCTCCGTTTTCGGTCGTGTTCGGGGCGTGTCGCGATGGGGATCCAAGTGCTGTGCCACGGTGCCGATGACGCGCGGAATCGATCGATTCCGTGGCAATAGTGAATGGCGCGCTGCGAGGCGTTGAGGACAGTGTGCGCTGCGGTGCCGTCTTGCGACACGCTCCGCTGCACGGATGCGACACGTGGGAGATAACGTCGCCGGTTCGCGAACGGGAGACCTCAGCGTGGGCGGTGCGTGGCGGGTGGGCGGCGCCGCGGTGGCGTCAAGAGACGTTGCGGTCGCGGCCCTTCCAGTAGGGCTCGCGCAGCTGGCGGCGCAGGACCTTGCCGGTGGGGTTGCGCGGCAGCGCCTCGATGAAGTCGATCGACTTGGGGACCTTGTAGCCGGCGATCTGCGTCTTCGCGTAGCTGATGATGTCCTCGGCGGTGACGTCGGAGCCGGGCCCGCGCACGACGACGGCCTTGACGGCCTCACCCCATTTCTCGTCGGGCACGCCGATCACGGCGACGTCGGCCACCGCCGCGTGGCCGAACAGCGCGTTCTCGACCTCGGCCGGGTAGACGTTCTCGCCGCCGGAGACGATCATGTCTTTCACGCGGTCGTGGATGTAGAGGAAACCCTCGTCGTCGAAATATCCGGCATCGCCGGTGTAGAACCAGCCGTCTCGGCTGGCCTCGGCCGTGGCCTCGGGGCGGTTCCAGTAGCCCTTCATCACGCACTCCGAGCGCATGACGATCTCCCCGACCTCGCCGACGCCGGTGGGCGTGCCTTCGGCGTCCACGGTGCGGATCTCGACGCCCGGATTCGGCTTGCCGCAGGAGCGTAGCTTGCCGCGCTCGGGCGCGTGGTCTTCGGGCAGTAGGTGGGTGGCGCCTCCGGTGGTCTCTGTGAGCCCGTAGACCTGGATGAAGTCGCAGCCGAACACCTTCTGTGCCTCGAGCAGGAGGTCCTCCGCGATGGGCGATGCTCCGTACAGGACCTGGGTCAGCGAGCTCAGATCGGTCTTCTTGATGTCGGGGTGGTGCAGCAGGAAGAGGATCACGGCGGGCACCATGAACGCGATGTTGATGCGGTGAGCCTCGATGAGCCGAAGGATCTCGCCCGGGTCGACATCCTTCAAGACGATGTTCTCGAGCCCGTTGAGGAGGCCGAGGACGCCGACATTCACGCCGGCGACATGGAACAGCGGCATGCAGACGAAGTTGACGGAGCCAGGCGCCCAGTCGGCCCACGACTGCGCGGCCTGCTCCGCGATGCTCGAGTAGTTCGCGTTGGTCAGCTGAACGCCCTTCGGGTGGCCCGTGGTGCCGCTCGTGTAGAGCTGGATGATGTCGTCGTCGGGCGCGTGCTCCAGCGACGGATCGGTGTCGGGGAACGAATCACGCCACGACTCGAAGGCCGGCCAGTCGGCGTGGCCGCCGTCCATGGCGATGATCTTGCGCAGTCCCGGGACCTCGGCCCGGATCGACGCCACCAGCTCGTAGAACTCCGCCCCTACGAAAAGGATCTCGGTCTTCGAGTCGTTGAGCACGTAGGCCGCCTCGGGGCCCGCCAGGCGCCAGTTCACGCCGACGATTGCATTCTTGGCCTTGAGCGAACCCCCGAGCAGCTCGAAGTAGAGGTCGGAGTTCTTGCCCATGAAGCCGATGCGGGAGTCGGGCCGGCAGCCCTCAGCGATCAAGCCTTGTGCGACGCGGCTCGCGCGGCGATCGAGTTCGCCGTAGGTCGTCTTGCGACCGTCGAACACCTGGGCCATGGCGTTGGGCATCGCGGCGGCGCGATGGCGGTAGATGTCGGCAAGGGGGCGGCGCAGGTCGAACTCTGCCATGCCGCGATTCAAGCAGGCGGTCGGCGGTAACGGTAGCCACCGTCGCCTTGCTAGCGGTAGATCGACCGGCGGTAGACGGTGGCGGGGCCGTTAGCCGCGGCCGTTGCGCGCGCTGCGGCTCTTACTGGCGGAGGCAGAGATCTCGGTGAGGAAACGGTTGGCGACCCAGCCGTGATGGGTCGCACGCAGGTGCTCGGGCTCGGTGACCCAGACCCGCGACCAGCTGCCCTTGCGGCATTCCTCGAGGACGGTGAACTGCGCACCGAGACTCGCGTAGGCAGTGGTCCCGCTCGTGCGCGACGTCGGTCCGTCGATCACGCGCTCGAAGCTCGTGCCGGGGCCGGTGCGGATGTTTACCTGTGTGCTCTGGACCCCCATCGTCCGCGCACTGGACTCCGAGCCCGTGGGGCAGGGAAATGTGAGGTTCTCGGTGGCGACGCCGGATCCCAGGAGCTTGTCGCACCCCGTGACGGCCGCCAGGAGCGAGAGCGCGATCGCGCTGACCGCGATCCGGCGACTCCTGTCGGTACCCATACCCCTTCGCATCGCTACGAGTATAACCGTGCGTCGGCCGACGAGTCTCAAGAAAGTAGCGCTATCGTTCGATCGTTTCCGCTATGCAGAGGCGCTGTGCATGCGGGGCGCCATCGCAGCGTCCCGTCCTCGCATGAAGCGCGCGAGGAACGAGTCCGTGATCATCTCGTTGAACTCCTCGACGGCCGCGTCGAGATCTTCGAGATCGAAGCACGCGAGCCGCCTGTCCACCGATAGGTAGTTTCCCTTGTCCGCGCGGTTCCTGTTCGTCGGAGCTTTGACCCTACGGCGTGTCGGACGCCGGCAGCCCCGGGCAGTCGGGGCACTTCACCTCGATGTCGATGCCTACGGCTTTCTGCAGGAG
>SPBQ01000432.1 GCA_004525875.1 Myxococcales bacterium | reverse complement strand
TCGTGTACCTGGGCGTGCTATGGAAGGCCGGATTCTTCGCCTCGTTGAGCCGCGAGCTGCTCCCGGTCCCGTGGCTAGGCGCCCGCTCTCGCCAGAGCGCCGGCTGAACGGTCGCGCCCGCCGGCGCGCCGCAGAATCACCCACTCGCAGCCTGTCGAACAACCCCGGACCGAGCCGGGAGTGGGCTCTTCAACAGGCTGCTAGGACTCGAAGTCAGGGAAGCGGCTCGACGGAGATCAGGCGCGGCGGATTCGGTCCGGTCGGTGGCGGAGGCGGTAGTGTCGGCGGCGGCGATGGCGGCAGCGTCGTCGGCGGGCTCACGAACGGCCCGTCGTCCTCATCCTCACACGTGCCGCTCGAAGCATCGCAGAACCGGCCTGGTCCGCAGGTATCGGTATTGAGGCAGTTAGCGCCCGCGCACTGATCGTCCGTGCACGCCAGGCCGTCGTTGCAATTGGAGTTCGTCGTACACGCCGCGACGAACTCGTCGGC
Source organism: Myxococcales bacterium (assembly GCA_004525875.1). Next base: position 2,594 of record SPBQ01000432.1, on the reverse strand, counting down.
GCCCAGGTCCCAGACGCCGACGCGGGTCTGTCCGTCGTAGTCCGAGACGAAGCCTTGGAGAGTCTGTCCGGCATCGCGAGCCGCGGTATCGCCGATGGTGAGATGGAGGTTCGTCGGCGACGGGTTTTGCCGGTTGATGAACGCCGGCGACCGACCCCAGACGCCGGTGTCGCCGCTCTCGCTCCCGCACCAGAAACCGGCGTCGCCCTGGTTGCGGAACTCATTCAGCCCCGCCTGGGAGTTATCGAGCGTCACGTTCGGCTGAAACCCGGGCGAGAAACTGGACGGGCACCAGGCAGGCTGAGCGCACTGACCGTTACAGTTACAGCCCTCGCGATTGCAGCGGCGGGCACTGCTGCCGATGAAGTCACCGCCGTCCTCACGGATGGCGACGCCACTGCCGAAATTGTGAACGAGGTTATTCTCCCAGGTCACGTTCTCAGCGGTAGAGGCGACCGACACGAAGACGGCCTGACCGGTGCCACTCGACATGATGATGTTGTTGCGGAACTCACACTGGTAGCAGTAGCTCCACATGCGCAGCGCCGAGCCGCTGCCCCCCCATCGGTAGAACGTGTTGTTGTGGACCTTGAAGTTGTTGTTGCACTCCGTGGTCTCGAACACCATCTTCTCGTTCCAGAAGTAGTTGTTGCGCACGGTGATGTGGTGCGCGCCGCCCGACCCCTTGAACGTACGGCTGCCGCCGTTCGAGGCACTGTTGTTCTCGACGAGCACATCGTAGGTCTGCTGGTAGTGGCCACCGATGTCGAGGCAGTCCTCGCCGCAGTTGAAGACGGTATTTCCGCGCAGGACACCGTGGATACCGCCGGCGACCTGGATGCCGTCATGATCGTTGCAGCCGGCCGCACCGGCCGCGCACTCGGCGAAGCTACCGGCTCCGTAGTTATCGTTGACGACGTTGTTCTCGATCGTGAACGTGTCGACGCAACCCACAGCGATGCCACCGAACACGCCACGGTTGCGAGTGGCCTTGCTCTCGCGAATCGTGAGGTTACGGATCGGACGGATACCGCTGCAGTCGAAGCCCGTGAATGACGGGAACATGAAGAGCATTCCCTGGCGTCCGTTGTTGTCGACCCAGACCGTGTCGATCGTGATGTTGCTGACCGTGCTCGACGGCTGCAGCTTGATGCCCGCACCGCTACCGGTGTTCGAGGTGTTCGCGTCCTTGATGCGCAGATTGCGCACGGTCACGCCGCTCGCCCCGGTCCCCTGCATCATCACACCGTTCGCGAAGCAGGGCCCGGAGCTGGTGCTCGCGGCCGCCATGTCGATGACGACCTCGCTGTAGTTCGAAATCGCCGTGTCGGCCGCCGAGCGCCCCTCGTAGGTCACTCCGCTCTGGTCGAGCATGATGCAGTGATAGCCACCGGAGCCACGATGGTTCCCGGGCGCAATCCGCACCGTATCCCCGCTCGATAGCACCTGACGTCGGTTCTGGGTCCAGAACGAGAGCGAGGCGCAGGGCCGGTTCCCGGATCCCGTCCCCTTACCAGTCCCACAATCCGCCGCATCGGTGGGCTGCGAACCGTTAAACTGGCCGATGTAGTAGGTGGCCGCCTCGGCGTCGGCCGGCGCCAGGCCGGCGGCCGACGTGACGAGGACGGCGGCCGCGAGCGTCGGGAACGCCAGTTGCAGCAGTCGGGATAGATCGGTCGCGCGGGTGGCAGCGGGCTGGGTCGGTTCCATCCGGATTCTCCTGTTCTAGGGCCAGAACACCCCGTCGCAAGCGGCGGAGCGGCAAGTACGGCAGGTCGGCGGGTCCCCCCAACGCGGTAACAGCGTAGCAGGTGCCTGAACAAATATGGACCGAAGCGGCACCGATTTCTCCGCATCACCGGAGGCAGCATTGTCTAAAGCACTCGATATAAAAGGTAGCGCGCCCGTGAGCGATCAGCACGAGCGCGAGCGGCAGGAACACGGCGATTCCCGGACCGACGCTGGCGAACACGAGGAATTCCAAGGCCTTGTGCCCACGCCGGCGCCGCTGGTCTGGCACCGTCAGCCCGCGCTCCAGCGCAGTCTCCGTATCGCCGGCCGGCTGGCCCAGATGGGTCCCGGAGAGTTGCTGCACCGCGTCGGCCGTATGGCCGCCAAGCGAATCGCCCGCAGCCGGCGCTCGACCCGCATCCCCGCGCCTCTGGATCCGGCCGCAGCGGCCGCCCTGCTCCCGCAGCCGATGGCCGAGGACCCGCTCGCCTACCTGATCAGCCGGACCACCGCCACCGGGTTCTTCGACCACGCCGCCCGCGAGCGTCTGGCCCGCCTGGCCCGGGCCCAGCTCCCCGCCGAGGTCGATCGCACCGTCAGCGAAGCGCGTCGCACGATCGAGGAGGGAGTGGACTTGCTCGGCAAGCGCTTTCGCCCCTGCGAAGCTGGCTTCGATTGGCTGGCCGATCCACAGCACGGTTCGCTGTGGCCGTTTACGGTGATGGACGACGCAGACGCCGTGCGCCGTGTCCATGCAGACGTCAAGTTCGTATGGGAGGTGAACCGACATCAGTTCCTCGGCCCGCTCGCACGCGCGTGGGTCTACACCGACGACGCCGAGTACGCCGAGGCCTGCGTCTGCG
>SPBQ01000401.1 GCA_004525875.1 Myxococcales bacterium | reverse complement strand
GTCCGCAGGCATGAGTGACGCCATCGACCGTCGAGCGATACTCGACCCGCTTCTCGTCGGTGACGCGCAGGGCGTCGATGTCGCCTCGGAACGCCACGCGCGGACCGTCGCCCTGGCCGGACGGCTCGATGACGACGCCGCGGCCGCCGGCGACGAGCGTGACCTCGAAACCTTCGTCGCGCAGGACATCCGCGAGATAGCGCGCGGTCTCGTGTTCTTCTCCGCTCGGCTCCGGGTGGCTGTGCAGGTGGCGGCGGATCGCGGTCAGGCGGCCTCGAATGCTCTCGACGTGATCGTCGATGCGATGGGTCCAGTCGCTCACGCAGTCTCCTTCGGAAAATGGGTAGCCTTCATCGTAGTCGATCCCGTTGCACAGCGATAGCCACCAGAGGCGGCATCATCCAATGTCTCGGCGAGGCGCTCGCCAAGCGAGCTCCCCGTAACTTCGCACGACGCCGCCGCCGGCGGAACGCGAAGCGAGCTAGCTGTCGGCATCCGGCGGAACGAGGCTGACGACCGACGCACCGGCTGCGAGCGCAGGCGCCTGGTCCGTCGTGAAGACGTCCACGTGCGCCCCTTCGTCACGGACGAGGAAGAGCAGGACGAGATCCGTCCCGTACTTCTCGCCGTACGCCTCGCCGCTGAACTCCTCGCTCAGCTTGGTGCGCTTGATCGACCAGCCCCGCGAGATGCGGTCCTCGATCTCGGTGTAGCTCATGTCCGCGGCGAACAGCGTCCGTCCGCGCAGGTGAAGCGGGACTGACGGATCGGCCCGTAGCGTTGCGCCTACCTCGGGCGCGAGCTGGAAGACACGCGATACGTCGAAGGTCTCGGCCATGTGCACGCAGGCCAGCGCGTTGGCCGAGTAGTTGGCGGTGAGCGCCAGCAGGTTGCCGATTCCGTCGAGGTCGAACTCATCAGCCGGATGGTCCGTCACCAGGTTGCCGTAATGAGCCGTGAGGCCGCGCATGCGGGCGGCGCGCACGGCGAAGTAGTTGTCGTCGACGAGCACCACGCGCACTCCCGCGCCGACGAGCGTTGCCGCCAGCTCGCGGGCCCAGGAGTGGGCGCCGAGGAAGAGAAGGCCGTCGGCTGGAGCTCCGGCGACTCGCAGCGCGCGGGCCAGCGCGGGCGCGGGTATCGAGTAGACGACGATCGAGCCCGCGATGACGAAGAATACGAGGGGGACGAGCAACTCGGCGCCCTCGCTTCCCGCCGACTCGAGCCGCAGCGCGAACACGGTCGCCATCGCTGCCGCGACGATGCCGCGCGGAGCTACGCACATCAGCATCGCTCGTTCTCGCCATTCGAGTGGGGACCCGATCGTGGCCAGCGCCACGCTCGCGGGGCGTACGATGAGAACGAGGCAGGCGAGGTACAGCGTCGCGGGTACGGCGATGGCGCCGAGGGCGGCGAGGTTCACGCGCGCGGCCAGTACGATGAACAGGCTCGAGATCAGGAGGACTCGCAGGTTCTCCTTGAACTCGAGGATCCTGCGGACAGGAACGGTGGTCTGCACGGACAGGGCGACGCCCATGATGGTGACGGCGAGTAGCCCGGCTTCTTGCTGGATGGAGTCTCCGGCGATCAGCGCGGCGCCGACCGCCACCAGCGACAGCGGGCTCTCGAGGAAGTCGGGGATGTAGTAGCGCTTGAGCGCCACGACCAGCGCCGCGGCGCCACCGAGGCCCACGACCGCGCCGGCGATGATCGCCTGCCCGATGTTCGCGATCGTCATGGCGGTGGCTTCTCGCGCCGACCCGGCCAGGACGGCTTCGAACACGATCACAGCTAGGAGGGCTCCGATGGGATCGTTGAGAATTCCCTCCCACTTGAGCACCGCCGCCAGGCGCGGCCGCAGCGAGAGCTGTCGCAACAGGGGGACGATGACGGTCGGCCCGGTGACGACGAAGATCGCCCCCGTGAGCAGGGCGACGGAGGTCGGCACGTCGATCACTGCCCGAGCGCACATCGAGGCGAGCAGCCAGGTGACCAGCCCGCCCACGAGCACGAGCCGCAGAACGGTCCGTCCGTTCTCGCCGAGCTCGCCGATGCGCAGGCTCAGCCCGCCCTCGAAGAGGATGAGTGCCACGGCCAGCGACGTCGCCGGATACAGCAGGTCTCCGACGAGTTCGTCGGGGTCGATCAGACCGGTAACGGGGCCGGCGAGCACGCCGAAGACGAGAAGCAGCAGGATGCTGGGCGCTCGAACGCGCCAGGCGATCCATTGGGCGCCGATTCCGAGAGCGACGATTACGACGAGGGATGAGAGGTCGGACAGCACACCGAGACCGGATCAGTGTTTGTGACGGTTGCGGACGCGATCGTCAAAGCCCTCGGACGGTTTGTCCCGAGGGATGATCGCGAGATGCGCGATTCCCGTCCAGAAATGCTCGCCGACAACGGCGAAGGCGGTTCGCAGTAGATGCTTCGGCCAATGCCGGCAACACTCGGCGGGTCCTAGCGATTGGGATTCGAGCCTGCGATCAGCTCGCGGGATCGTCGTCGTTCTCATCGAACAGGCCGAGCTGCGGCGCGGCGCTGCGCGGCGGGCGAAACAGCGACGCGTCGAGCGGTGCGGGCCGGGGGCGCAGGCCGTGGCGGGACCGTGCGGCATCGAAGCGCCGTGCGATCAGGTCGGCGTAGGCTCCGCTGCCGCGCATTCGCTCGCCAAAGCGGCTGTCGTAGAGGGCACCGTCGCGCGTGCCGCGCACGAGGGAGAGCACGTGCGCGGCGCGAAGCGGGTAGTGTCGGTCGAGCCACTCTTCGAACAGCTCCTTCACCTCGCCGGGCAGCCGGAGAATGACATAGCCGGCCGATCCGGCCCCCGCCGACGCTCCCGCCTTCACGATCGCTTCGAGCTCGGCGTCGTTGAGGCCGGGGATCATCGGTGAGGCGAGCAGCCCGACCGGCACGCCTGAACTGGTCAGCTTGGAGATCGTGTGTAGGCGTTCGGCGGGGGTGACCGCTCGCGGTTCCATGCGGCGCGCAAGCTCCGGATCCAGCGTCGTGATCGACACGTGCACGTGGACGAGCCGGTCGGCGGCCAGCCGCTCCAGGAGGTCGAGGTCGCGCAGAACGAGGGATGACTTCGTCACGATGCCGACGGGGTGGCGGCACTCGGCGAAGACGTCGAGGATCGCACGCGTGATACCGAGCCGCTTCTCGACGGGCTGGTAGGGGTCGGTGTTCGCGCCGAGCGCGATCGTCTCGGGCCGGTAGCCGCGGCGTGTCAGCTCGCGACGCAGCAAGCCGGCTGCGTCGGGCTTGGAGTAGATCCGCGTCTCGAAATCGAGCCCCGCCGACAGTCCCAGGTATGCGTGCGAGGGGCGCGCGAAGCAGTAGACGCAGCCGTGCTCGCAGCCGCG
>SPBQ01000381.1 GCA_004525875.1 Myxococcales bacterium | reverse complement strand
GGCGCCGCCGATGCCGTGGATCCCGAGCGCGTCGAGAGAGTCATCGTAACCGAAGCGCGCCTTTAGCAGCACGCCGCCGTAGCAAAGGGCGCCCGCGACCCCGCCGATCATGATCGCACCGCCGACTCCGACGAAGCCGCACGCCGGCGTGATCGCCACGAGGCCCGCGATCGCGCCCGATGCGGCGCCCAGGACGCTGGCCTTGCCCCGATGCAGCTGCTCCACGATCGCCCACGCGACAGTGGCCGTCGCGGCGGCGATGTGCGTGACGACGAACGCGTTGGCCGCGAGGCCGTCGGCCGCCAGCGCGCTGCCACCGTTGAAACCGAACCAGCCGAACCAGAGCATGCCGGCGCCGAGCACCGTCAGCCCGAGGTTGTGCGGTTTCATCGCCTGGTGCGGGTAACCGATGCGGCGGCCCAGGACGAGCACGAAGGCGAGCGCCGCGATCCCCGAGTTGATATGAACGACGGTGCCGCCGGCGAAGTCGAGCGCGTGCCACGGGCTATCACCGCCCAGCCAGCCACCCGGACCCCAGACCCAATGACAGACCGGGTCGTAGACCAGCGTACCCCACAGCAGAAGGAAGATGACGTAGGCCCGGAACTTGACGCGCTCGGCGAACGCGCCACTGATGAGCGCCGGCGTGATGATCGCGAACATGCCCTGGAACACCATGAACACGCTGTGCGGAATCGTCAGACCGTCGGCCGCCTCGTTACCGACCCCGTTCAGCAGCACGTAGTCCAGACCACCGATGAAGCCGTTGCCTTCCGAGAATGCCAGCGAATAGCCGATGACGACCCACTGGAGCGTCATGAGGCCCATCGCGAAGAAACTGTGCATGAGCGTCGAAAGTGCATTCTTCGACCGCACCATGCCGCCGTAGAACAAGGCGAGGCCCGGCGTCATGAATAGTACGAGTGCCGATGAGACGAGGACCCAAGCAGTATCGCCGCTATCGATTCCGCTGCCGTCCTCGGCCATCGCGGTCGCGGCCGTCAACAGGTGGCTGACCGCTCCGAGAACCGTTCCCCTGCCGAGCATTCGCAACACGCTCCGCCCACATTCGGTTGGCTTCATGTCCCGTCTCTCCCCTTTTCCCCTGCTCGCGTCGACGTCTGACCGGGCGCTCTGCCGCGGCCCGGGATTCACCTCGTCGACCGGCAAGGCCAGATCCATAGCGTCTGCGCGGGTCGAACGCCACAGCCGGTAGGGGGCGCACTCCGCCGACGCCACGTCGCGTTCGCGGTACTTCCGCATGTCGCGCAGGCAGGTTGGCGCCGACGCAGCGACGAACCGTCGCCGGTAGCCGCTTGCCACGAGCTCGGAGCACCGCGCCGGGCCGCTTTCCCGGCAGGCGCGTCGTCCGGCACGCAGCGTGCTCTCGACTTGGGCATGGACAGCAGCAATCAGGTCGACCTCTCCCGCGCGCGCCGTCTCACCGAGCACGGCCACATGTCCGCCGAGGGCAAGCTGCCCCCGCCCGAGCTCGCGCTCATGCGTGCAGTGCTCGAGGACGGCGTGATGTGCTATCTCGGCCGGGCGCGACGACGGCGCATCGACCCGCGCATCCTGCGGCGAGAAGCCGCACACTGGATCCAGGTCCACGACTGGGAGTCCCCATTCTCGTTCAATAACGTATGCGAGGCGCTCGGGCTCGACCACGAGTCAACGCGTACGCGGATCCTCGCATGGCCGCCCGCGGCTCCCTTCTCGGTCACACCGTCTTTCTGAGGGCACCGACGACGGAACTCCGCTGTCAGGCGAGTGTCTTCCGGATCTCGATCAGAGTGTCGCGGATGTCGCGCAGCTTGCGCAGCTGCGCTTCGCTCGCCCACTCGTGATCTCCGGCATCAAGCGCTTCTCTCTCGAGCCGGAGCTGCTTGCGTGCGCCCTCGATTGTGAAGCGCTGGTCGTGGAGCAGGTCTTTGATGCGGAGCAGCGTCTGGACGTCTTTACGCCGGTACAGCCGGTGCTTCGACGGAGTCTTGCCCGGCTTGACCACGCTGAACTCGGTTTCCCAGTAGCGCAGCACGTAGGGCTTGACACCCACGAGCTTCGCTACCTCGCCGATCTTGAAATAGAGCTTCTCCGGAGGGATCGCGTCGCTGTCCGCCACCAGCCCGACTCCTCGTCGCCTCCGGTTACGACGACATGTTGTTCGAGATGTTGATGGTTCGCTTCAGCACCTGGCTCGGCTTGAACGTAAGAACACGTCGGCCGGAGATCACGATTTCCTCTCCGGTCTGCGGATTGCGCCCCTTGCGCGGCCGCTTCTCGTTGATCACGAAGTTCCCGAAACCCGACACCTTGACCTTCTCCCCATCCTCCAAGCGGGCCTTGATTACCTCGAAGATCGACTCGACCACGTCTGCAGCTTCCTTCTTGGAGAAGCCTACGCGCTCATAGATGCGCTCTACGATGTCGGCTTTGGTCATACAGCGTGCGCCCCCTACTTCTCTCGGCGCCGGATAGGGTAGCGACCTGCCACACTCATTCAAGCTCTAACCTCGACCCCGAGCGTGTTTCTGAGATGAACAATCACGCGCTCGTGTAACGAGGTCACGTCCTCGTCTGTCAACGTTCCATCCGCCGAACGGTAAACGATCTTAAAAGCGAGCGCCCTGACGCCCAGAGGGATACCGGTCCCCTTGTACTCATCGAAGACGCAGACGTTCTCGATGAGCGGCTCCTGCATTGAGCCGACCTGAGCAATGACCTCGCCGGCGAGCGTCCGATCAGGAACGAGCAGGGAGACGTCGCGACTCGAAGACGGGTAGCGCGGGATCGGCTGCAGGGCTGAACGGAGCGGAGCATACTCAAGCAGTTTCCTGGTGTCAACTTCGAAGATACTGATTTCGTGAGAGATTTCCAATCTTTCAGCAAGATCCGGATGGACCATCCCTAGGAGACCTATGGCCTCCTCCCCGAGCTTCACGAGGGCACACGACCTCGGATGATACTCGGGCCGGACCGCCGCCGTCGGTTCGAAACCGAGAGCCTTCGAAGCGCCGGTCAACTCAGCGAGACGTTCGACGTACGCCTTGGCGTCCCATATGGTCGCGCTTCCGCAGGGGCCGGGTGCGCGTCCGCGTCGCGGCCCCCATAGCAGACCACCCACGATCTCGAGCTCCTCCGAGGTAGCCCCCGACAACGACGACGGTGCTGCCGCGCTGAACGTCCTGCCGATCGAGAAGAAGTCCGTGACCTCGACACCGTTGCGAGCGTTCAGGGCATGCGCCTCGACCAGGCAGGGAAGCACGCTCTTGCGCATCTCGGTCGCGTCCGCGTTGAGCGGATTGCGTAGGATGACTGCTGAGGAGCCCGGCCGGTGTAGGCCCGGGAACATCTCGTTGCGATCGGCCGCGCAGAAGGCGAGTCCCACCGTTTCAGTCAGGCCGCAGGCCGAAAGCTGCTCGCGCATGCGCCCGTGAAGTGCTCGGACGGGAGGTGCGGTAGTCGGCAGCATCGGGCGGTGAGGAACCTGCTCGGGAATGGAGTCGTAGCCGCGTACACGAGCGACTTCTTCGACGAGATCAACCT
>SPBQ01000542.1 GCA_004525875.1 Myxococcales bacterium | reverse complement strand
CCAGCGAGGAGCTCGATCTGGTTCGCGAGGTGCTCGCCTCCGGCACGCTCAACTGTACCAAGGGCACGAAGGTCAAGGCGTTCGAGGAAGCGTTCGCGGGGCTCTATGGGGTGCCCCACGCTCGTGCGGTCTCTTCGGGAACCGCGGCGGTGCACTGCGCGATCTCGGCCATCGATCCCGAGCCCGGCGACGAGATCATCACCACGCCGGTAACCGACATGGGCGCGCTCACCCCCATCATCTACGAGGGCGCGATTCCGGTGTTCGCCGACGTCGATCCGGTGTCGCTGAACATCACGCCCGAGAGCGTTGCCGCGCGCGTCACGGAACGGACGAAGGCGATCATCGTCACGCACCTGTTCGGCAACCCGTGCGACATGCGCGGCATCATGGAGGTCGCCCGTCGCACCTCGATCCCCGTCATCGAGGATTGCGCGCAAGCGTTCCTGGCCACGGTCGACGGACGACCGGTCGGTACCATCGGCGAGATCGGCGCGTTCAGCCTCCAGCAGGGCAAGCACATCACGACCGGCGAAGGCGGCGTCGTCATCAGCACCGACGATGCATGGGCCCGGCACGTCCGACTGTTCAGCGACAAGGCCTGGGGCTACGGCGACCCCTCGCCGGATCACTACTTCCTGGCGCTCAACTACCGGATGACGGATCTGCAGGGAGCGGTCGCGCTCGCGCAGCTGGCCAAGCTCTCGGGGATCGTCGACCTGCGCTCGGACGCGGCCGCGCGGCTCACTGCACGGCTCGACGGCATCGAGGGCATCACGCTGCCGCGACCGATTGACGGCGCGAACCACGTCTACTGGAAGTATCCGCTCATCGTCGATCCGCGCGTCATTCCGGGCGGAGCCGACGCGCTCGGCGGTGAGCTCCAGAAGCGCGGGCTGGCTTGCGCCCCTCGCTACATTCAAAAGCCGGCGTTCCAGTGTCAGGTGTTCCGGGATCTCAAGACCTTCGGATCGAGCCGCTGGCCATTCTCTCTGCGTGAAGGAGTGACCTGCGGCGCCGACCTCTACGACGAAGCCGACTTCCCGGGCACGCGCGAAGGGCTCGCCAGCGTGGTCGTCCTGCCGTGGAACGAGCTCTACACCGACGAGCACTTGAGCTTCATCGAGGAGTCGATCGTCAGTGCCGTCGAGATCTTGATCGCGGGCGGTCGCCAGGCGAGCGTTGGATAGCGCCGAATGGCAGCGAACGAGGAGTGCCATGAGTACCGCCGTCATTTCCTGCGATCTCGACACGGTCGACCGGCACCTTCACGGCTACGGTATCCATGATGCGTCTCGCTGCGATCTGATCTACCGCAAGGCGCTTCCGCGGCTGATGGAGCTGCTCGAGGAGCTCGACATTCGCGCGACGATGTTCGTGATCGGCGAGGACGCGGGCGAGCAGCGCACGCTGCTGCGCGAGCTCGTTTCGGCGGGCCACGAGATTGCCAGCCACTCGATGTCGCACCCCGAGCCGTTTCGCGTGCTCGACGACGAAGCGCTCCGATACGAAGTCGGGCAGTCGCGGGCTGTTCTCGCCGAGGCCAGCGGCGAGGATGTGATCGGTTTCCGGGCGCCCGGGTGGGACGTGGATCAGCGCGTGCTCGATGCGCTGCGCGCCGCGGGCTACTCCTACGACGCGTCGGTATTTCCGTCGCCGGCGCTGTTCCTCAACCGTCTGGCGATGTTCTTGAAGAGCCGCAGCAAGGCGTCGCTGTTCCGGATGGAGCTTCTCGGTATGGGCTCGCGGGCGCCGCATCGGCGGCGCGCGGGCGACGCCGATCTGATCGAGTTTCCCGTGGCCGTCAGCCGGTGGGTGCGGTTCCCGGTGTATCACACGTTGGCGTATCTGGTTCCCGGTCGCGTGTTCGATCGCGCGCTGGACGCCATGCTGCGCGAGCGTCTCGCGTTCGGCTATCAGTTTCACGCGGTTGATCTGCTCGATCTGGAGCGTGATGGCGTGGATGCGCGGCTTGGCCGCCACCCGGGGATGCGGCAGCCGCTGGATCGTAAGGTAGAGCTGCTGCGTGGGATGTTGCGCAAGGTGAAGGTGGGTCGCGAGCTGGTGACGTATCGCCAGGCCGTGAACGAGACGAGCGGGTTGAGGGCTGCGGCCTGAGGCGCAGGGCCTCGGTTCTCGGTAGACGTTCGAACT
>SPBQ01000452.1 GCA_004525875.1 Myxococcales bacterium | reverse complement strand
GTCACAGGCAACCGCACGGGTGCGCGTTTTTCGAGGGAGACCGAATGCTCCTGGCGGTCGGTCGCGAGCCCGTCGGGTACGATGAATCGGATGTCGTACTCGTCTCCGCGCCCGTCCGGGAATGCGAGACGCAGGATGCCGTCGGAGGCCGTCTTTCCGGCGACGGGAGGGATCAGGAACGCGCCGCTGATGGGGCGCTTCTTGCTCTCACCGACCTCGAATGGGGCGGTCGCTATGACTTCGAACGGATACGCGTTGGCATCTTCGTAGGCGAGTCGCACGATCATCGCGTACGCCCCGGGCGCCGGCGCCTTTCCGAGATTGATCGTCCAGGAGTGTTTTCCGTTCGGAGCGACGCGGACCACGCCCTCCGCCCGCCTGCGCTCGCCCTGAAACTCGGTAGTGGGAATCACGGCGAGCGCCGTCTCGTCGCCGTTGTTCGTGACATCGACGAGGACCGAGAAGCCCTGGCCGGTGTCCACGGTGGTGGTGATCGTGAAGCCGATATTGCCGGCTTGGGCGGTGAGCGGTGCCACCGCCAGCAGGGCGACGGCAGCGTACCCCAACAGGGTCGCCCGGTGGCGAACTCGGTCGACGACTGACCTCATCAGCTGGCGACGATGTCGTACTGTTCCTGGTGATACTTCTCCGCGACTTTCAGGGTGATGTCGCGGCCGAGCCTGGTCTGGAGCGCTCTGATCGTCTCGTCCTCGTCATTGAAAAGATACCCGATCACGTCGCGGTTTGCGCGAACCGTGATCCGCCCGTGGTTGCCCGAGCGGGCTGCCGCGCGCTGTATTTTGCGAAGGAGCTCCTGACCGACGGTCGTCACCGATTTGATGCGGCCACGCCCGTCGCAGTAGTGGCACGGGCTGGAAAGAAGGCGCTCGAGGTTCTCCCGGGTCCGCTTGCGGGTCATCTCCACGAGGCCGAGCTCCGAGATGCGCAGGATGCTACTTCTGGCCTTGTCGCGGCTGAGAGCGTCCTCGAGAGTCTTCATGACGTCGCTCCGGTTCTTGACGTCCTCCATGTCGATAAAATCGAGGATGATGATGCCGCCGATATTTCGAAGCCGCAGCTGACTGACGCTCTCGACGGCCGCCTCCAGGTTGGTCAGGTAGACTGTTTCCTCCTGGCTTCGCTTGCCGACGAAGCGGCCTGTGTTGATGTCGATCATCGTGAGCGCCTCACCCTGATCGATCACGAGGTAGCCACCGGACTTGAGCCAGACCTTGGGCTCCGTTGCGCGATTGACCTGGTCCTCGACGCCGTACCGGTCGAAAATGGGCTCGATGTCCGCGTACATCCGGACCCGCGGCGCCAGGGAGGGCATGAAGTCGGCGACGAAAGTTCGAGTGCGCACGTGGTCGGCTTCCACGTCGAGCACGATGTCGTCGACGTCCTCCGAGAGCATGTCGCGCATGCAACGCAGCACAACGTCGAGGTCGCTGTGGAGGAGGGCGGGGGCTTTTTTCTTCTCGGCTTTTTCCTTGATCTGCGTCCAGGCCTTATCGAGCGCTCGCACGTCGTCGACGATGTCCTGCTTGGGCAGGCCCTCGCTCGAGGTCCGGACGATGACGCCGCCTTCCTTCGGCTTCGCAGAGCTTACCGCCTCGCGTAGTCGGCGCCGTTCACGGTCGTCGGCAATCCTTTTGGACACGCCGATCTGCCGCCCAGTGGGCATGAAGACGAGGTACTTGCCGGGCAGGGACACGTGCGAGGTAATGCGCGCGCCCTTGGTGCCCATCGGCTCCTTGGCGATCTGTACGACGATCTCGTCGCCGCGCCGGAGTTTCTTCTTGATCGGGACGATCGTGCGGTTAGATCGTCCGTCCTCGTACTGGATCTCGTCGCCGGTGTCGTCGTCGACCTTGGGCTCGTCATCGGTCACGACGTCGGAGCTGTGCAGGAAAGCCGCTTTCTCGAGGCCGAGGTCCACGAACGCGGCCTGCATGCCGGGCAGGACGCGAAGGACCTTGCCCTTGTAGATATTCCCGGCGGCCGCTTCCTCCGAGCTGCGCTCGATGTGGATCTCGGCGAGGACGCCGTTCTCGAGTAAGCCTACGCGCACCTCAGCTGGTGTGGAGTTGACAATGATCTGCTTCCGCAACGCAGGCTCTCCGCTTCTTCCGATCTTGATGAAATACGTGTCGCTCCGAGAGAGGGAGCCCCCGGTTGCGATCCCCGATCGGCTACGTACCGACCGGCACGTGCCCCCTTCACGCGTGCGCCCACCTGAAGGGGGGGGCCATGCGGGAATCCGAACGTAACACAGTGCGCAGGCTCAATCGACCTTGACTGCCGCCCGGTTGCTGGTAGCCTCGCAACCCCATGTCTGCCGCAGTTTCTGCGACCCAACTGGGCGGCAAGACACTCGTCCTCAACCGCTCGTATCTACCAATTCAGGTAACGAGCGTCAGACGGGCGTTCTCGCTCCTCTATCGCGGCGTAGCGCGGGCCGTGGACGAGGAGTACCGCACCTTCGACTTCCAGGACTGGTCGGAACTCTCGACCCTCCAGTGTGACGCGGTGGGGCTGGTGGACGGTTTCGTCAGGATTCCGCGCGTGATCCTCCTCGTCACGTTCGACAAAGTGCCTCGCCGCGAGGTCCGGTTCAGCCGCCACAACATCTTCGTCCGAGACGGCTACATGTGCCAGTACTGTGGGGATCGCAAGTCGCGCAGCGAGCTCAACCTGGATCACGTGGTACCGCGGACGGCGGGTGGGCTGACGACGTGGGAGAACGTTGTGTGCGCTTGTCTGGAGTGCAACCGTCGCAAGGGCGGATGCACGCCGGAGCAGGCCGGGATGGGGCTCCGCAAGCGCGCACGGAGGCCGTCATGGACGCCCTTCGTGGCCCGAAACTTGACCGCAGCTTGCTACCGCGAGTGGCGACCGTTCCTTAGCGGGATCGACTCGGCCTACTGGAACGTCGAGCT
>SPBQ01000286.1 GCA_004525875.1 Myxococcales bacterium | reverse complement strand
TGAACCACCGCGGTGCAAATCGGACCATCCCTACCAGGAATCCGAGAGCCCACGCTTGGTGGATCAAAACAAAGGCCAGCACTAGCCGAGAGCGATTCCCACGCGCTTGTTCGCACGCCATCGCCACGACCGCGACCACCAGGAGATATGCACATATCGCGCCAAGCGAGAGAGCCGGTCCGAGGGCTCCAAGCGGCGAGGAGGCCAGGCCGCAGATCACGGCCAGATCGAACGCCGGTGGAACGTAGTGGCGCACGCTCATCTGCGCGGGATGCTTCTGCAGAACCCGCGCCTTCCACACGCCGTACTCGTAGAACTGACGCGTGAGCTTCTGCCAGGATTGACGGTTTTGATAGCTGGAGCGCATGCGCGGCGTGACAATGATGCGGCCGCCGTGCTTGCGCAGCCGGTAGTTGAACTCGTCATCCTGGTTGCGGATCAGTTCCTCGTCGAACAGGCCGACCTGCTCGAACGCCTCCCGCGGCCACATTCCCATATAGACGGTGTCGGCCTCGCGCTCCTCGCTGCCGTACTGGAAGTACGACCCGACGCCGAACCGTGAGCTCATGGCCGCAGCGATGGCATCACCGACCTTGCCGCCGCCGAGCTTGACCATCGGCCCGCCGACATTCTCCGCACCGGTTCGCCGCAGCGTCTCGACCCCGACCGACAGATAGTCTTCGGCGAGCATCGTGTGCATGTCGACGCGAGCAATGATCTCGCCGCCGGCTGCACGGATCGCCCGGTTCAGAGAGCTCGGAACGATGCAGGCCGGGTTGCGCAGGACTCGCAAGCGGGGATTCTCCGCTGCCAGCTCCTGCAGGATCTCGAAAGACCCGTCGTCCGACATCCCGTCGACCACGATGACGTCGAACCGCTCGGCCGGATAGTTCTGGGCGAACACGCTCGTGAGCGAGCGACGGATCCAGTCGCGCTCGTTGCGCATCGGGATGATCACGGTGACGGTCGGCTGCAGGGTCACGGGTCCGACTGAGCGGGCTGCCGGGTTGCGCACGCGGCGCCGTCCGGGCCTCCCAGGACACGATTGTATACTGCAAGGGTAGAGTCGATCATCGCATTCAGAGAAAAACGTTCGGCGGCTATCCGCCGGGCGGCCGCCGAGACCGCGGCGGCCCGATCGGGGCTCTCCCAGAGCCTCGCCGCCGCCGTCGCCAATGCTTCCGAGTCGCCCGGCGTCACCAGCAGGCCGGTACGCCCGTCCTCGACGATCTCCGGCGTACCGCCCACCCGGGTGGCAACCACCGGCAGACCAGCCGCCATGGCTTCAAGCACGACGTTGGGCGTTCCCTCCCAGTCCGAGGTCAGCCAGAACTGCCCGAGCCCACCAAGGAAGCCCGGCACATCCGAGACCGTGCCCCGGAAGCTGACCACCGCACTCAATCCCGCGGCCGCCGCTCGCTCCTCGAGCTCAGAGCGCAGGCTCCCCTCCCCCACGATCACGAACCGAGCTCCGGGGAAGCGCGCAGCGACGAGCCGCGCGCCATCGAGAAACAGCTCGAGGTTCTTCTGTTCCTCGATGCGGCCGACCGTGCCGATGACCCGGCGCGCTGGATCCGACGCGGCGGCAGCGAAGCGCGCGGTATCGACGCCGTTGTAGACGATCTCCATCCGATCGGAGGGAGCGCCGTAATGACGAGCGGCGAATCTGGCCATCTCGGCGGAATTGCAGACAATGGCATCCGAGGCGCGAAACGCGCGGGCGAGGACGGCGCGCCGCACGGTGCTGGGTTCGAGCTTGCAGTTCCGCGCCGAGGTCACGAGCCGGGCTCCCGGCACCAGGCGCGTGGCGAGGTAGGCGTAGGCGCTGCCGATGAACAAGAACGCGTGCACGAGCTGGATCTGGTCGCGACGCAGCCAGCGCGCGAGCCGGACAACGCGGGTGGGATCGAGGCGGGTAAGGGCCGGGATCACGCGTATGCGCACTCCGACCTGGTCGAGCCGCCCACCGTAGGGCTCGGTCGCGGTCGACATGCAGTAGACCGTAACGTCGGCGGTCTCCGCCAGCCCGCGCGCGAGCTCGTAGAGTTGGCTCTCGGCACCTCCGTAGGTGAGCTGGCCGATCACCAGCCCGAGCCGCAAGCGTTGCCCGGCGGCCATCGCGCGATCAGAGCCGGACGATGCTCGCCGCGCGGATTCCCTTGAAGCCATTGCGCGTGTCGACGATCAACCGGGCGTGCTCGGCGACCATGGCGAGGTCGAACGCCGCGTGGTCAGTGAGCAGGATGCAACAGTCCGCCTCGGCCACCGACTCGGGCGTGAGCTCCCGCCTTTCAAAACGCAGCTCACCGATCGCGACCGAGTCCACGTGGGGGTCGGCGAAGCTCATCACGACGCCGCGGGCGAGCAGCAGCGACATGACGTCGAGCGACGGCGACTCGCGCACGTCGTCGACGTCTCGCTTGTACGCAACGCCGAGGGCCAGAATCTTCGCGCCCTTGAGCGCCTGTCCGCGGTCGCTCAGGAGCTCGCCGACCTTCTGCGCGACGAACGCCGGTTTCTGTGAATTGATCTGGCTGGCGAGTTCGATCAAACGCGGTTCGAAGCCCTCGGCGCGCGCCTTCCACGTCAGGTAATGGGGATCGACCGGGATGCAATGCCCGCCGAGCCCGGGCCCCGGGTAGAACGGCATGAAGCCGAACGGCTTGGTAGCGGCGGCATCGATGACTTCCCACACGTCGATCCCGAATCCGTCGCACAGCATCGCCAGCTCGTTGACGAGTGCGATGTTCACGCTGCGAAACGTGTTCTCGAGCAGCTTGACCATCTCGGCGACCTTCGGAGAGCTCACCGGCACAACGGTGTCCATACAGCGCCCGTACAGCGCGATCGCCGCCGCGTTGCCGCGCACGGTGAGTCCGCCGACCACCTTCGGAATCGTGCGCGGCGGGTACTTCGCGTTTCCCGGATCGGTGCGCTCCGGGGAGAAGGCTACCTCCACGTCGCGCCCTGGCTCGAGGCCGGCTTCGCGCAGCATGGGGAGTATGATCTCTTCGGTCGTGCCCGGATAGGTCGTGCTCTCGAGCACGAGAAGCTGGCCAGCGTGCATGTACCGCACCATCTCGCTCACGGCGTCGACGATGTAGGACAGGTCCGGCTCACGTGTCTTGCGAAGCGGTGTGGGAACACAGACGTTGACCGTGTCGAGTTCGGCCACACGCGAGAAGTCGATAGTGGCCTCGAGGCGACCGGACTCCACGAGCGCGGCAACGCGCTCCGATGGCACGTCCATGATGTAGGAACGTCCCGCGCCGATGGCCTCCACCTTCCCCTCCTGGACGTCGAAGCCGATCACGTGCAGGCCCGACTCGGCGATCTCGACGGCGAGCGGCAAGCCGACGTAGCCGAGGCCGACCACGCCCGCGCAAGCGGTCCCCGATTCGATCTTTTCGACGAGATCCATCTACTAGCCGGTCCCCCCGCGCCCCTCCGGCAGGGCGCGCGCACGCTTGTTTCTGCGTACGCCGTCGATCGCCTCGTCGGTCACCGCCGCACGCGGTTCGAGCTCGTAGAGAACCCGGTAGGGCGGCGATTCGAAAGTGCTGTAAGTGACCTCCCGCTCCTCGAGCAGGTCCATCATGGCGACGTGCTGGCGCTTTCCCTGCTGGTCGTCCCGGAAGACGTAGCAGATGCTCGCAGCCCTCTCCAATTCAGCGTTGTAGGGCGGATACCGGTCCTTCTGGAGCGGTGCGATGACGACCTCCTCGTTGCTGGCGAATACCAGATGATACAGAGGCCCCGCCGAGTAGCACCTCGTCAAGCCATGCTCGTCGAGCAGCGCCAGTAGCAGCCGGCCCCGACCGTCGTCGCCGTCCTCGCCGCGCGGCGCAGCGTCGACCCAGCCGAGCAGATTGAAAGCCATCGCGGCCACGATCCCCGCGATCAGGACCCGCCGCCGTCCGGCCGCAAGGCGCGTCACCAGCACCCCCACCATCACGGCCGCCAGCGGGTAGGCGGGCAGCATATAGCGGGGGCTCACGTAGCCGACGACGAACGTCACCGCCAGCAGCAGGGCGAGCAGCTGGTCGGAGCCGAACGGGCTCCAGCCGCCGCTGCCGCGGCGAGGACGACACGAGACCAGCGCGATCCCGAATACCATCAGAGGCAAGATCCAGAGCCGTCGTCGGAGGTCGGTGAGCATTGCGCCCTCGCGTTCCGCCTCCGTGAGTCCCAGCCGCTCGACCCCCTCGCGCGGGGGAACACCGAAGACCAGGCCGAGCTTGTCGGCCCCGTCGCGGATGGCGTCGACGCGCTTGCCGACGCCGCGCAGCAGCC
>SPBQ01000507.1 GCA_004525875.1 Myxococcales bacterium | reverse complement strand
GCCGCCGTAGCAACCGCCGCCGCGCTCGAGGTTCTGTCGGGAGATGAGGATTCTCGGTCGGGCGCAGCAGCCATCCGGCCGGCACCGCGCGACATCCCGCTGCGACTCGCAATCCGGCCCGGAACCGACTAGTCGCAGCGTGTGGCTAGATCTGTAGCGTTGGTGCTCTTGCTCGTGTTCGCGATCGGCTGCGGCGGCTCGTCTCCGCAGCTGGTGCGTCGGCCCGAAAGGCCGGCTGACGCGCTGCTGATCCGCAACGTGGGCGTGCTCGACGTCGAGGCCGGCGTGATCGTTCCGGCACGCGATGTGCTCGTGCGTGACGGTCGGATCAGTGCCGTTACGAGCACCGGAGAAATGGCTGTGCCGGCGGGCGCCGAGATCCTTGAGGGTGGCGGCACGCTGCTGCCCGGACTGATCGACTCGCACGGTCACGTGTGGAGCTCGCCGGCACCGGTCTGGGAGCTCGAGGTCGCGGACGTTGATGCGAACCTGCGCGCGTTTCTCTACTGCGGCGTCACGACGGTGCTCGATCCAGGGGAGTCGGACCCGGCTGCTATCACTCGCCGCGATCGCGTCGCCGCAGGCGAGCTGCTTGGCCCGCGCATCTTCACGGCCGGCAAGTTCGTCACGGCGAGGGGCGGGCATCCGGTCGCCATGGCGCAGGTCGTGATCCCCTGGTGGTTGAGCTGGTACCTGCTTCCGCGGATTGCGCACGAAGTGGCGACCGAGGGCGAGGCACGCGCGGCGGCCGACGCCGTTGCAGACAGTGGCGCCGACTTCATGAAGGTGATCGTGGATGCAGTGCCGGAAGACGCTCCGCGGATGGCACCGGAGTTGATAACTGTGGCGGTCCAAACCGCCAGGGCGCGAGGGCTGCGCAGCCTCGCTCACATCGGCACGTTCGAGGATGCACGTGACGCCGCCCGCGCCGGAGTCGCGGCCTGGCTCCACGGCGTGTACAAGCAGCCGCTCTCCGACGCCGAGGTTACCGAGCTCGCTGCTTTCGGTATCCCGATGGCCCCGACGATGACGGTCTTCGAGAGCTACGCCCACGCGCTCGAGGCCAACCGGGTGGCCACACAGCTCGAGATCGAGATGCTCCCTGCCGACGTGCTCGCCTCTCTCAACGACGTGCCCGACGACGAGCCGATGGTTGAGTACTTCCGACCCTACCTCTCGATGCTGGCCGAGCAGTGGCCGAACGGTCGCGAAAACGCCCGGCGCCTGTACGAGGCCGGCGTCACGATCCTGGCCGGCTCCGATCCGCAGACCGGAGTCTTCTCAGGTGCGGGCCTTCACCGAGAGCTCGCGGTGCTGGCCGCCGCGGGCTTGCCGCCCGCCGCCGTTGTGCGTGCTGCGACGATCAACGCGGCACGCTTTCTCACCGAGCAGGAAGATCCGGACTTCGGAGTGATCGCGCCGGGCAAGCGCGCCGATCTGCTGCTGGTGCGTGGCGACCCCCTGCAGGACATCGCTGCGATCAGCGACATCCGCGAAGTGATCCTCGGTGGTGTGCGCCTGGTGCGCGAGCCGATCGCCCGCTAGCGTTGCGCGTCTTGCGGCACGGCGGCCGGCGCGCGCGAGGCCCTTGCGATGATTCTTGCCCGCTCAGGATCCGGCCCGCATCGACAGCACGAAGATCAGGCAAAGCAGAGCAACGACCACTGCTTCGATGAAGCCAGGTTCCGTGTCCAGGAAGTCATTGAGCCAGCGCCGCATCGCGTCATCCTCCGGTGGCCAATGTAAGCATAGGGGGACGTGAGGCACGACCCGCATCGATCGAAGATTCCAGCCAAATCGCGCGGATCGAGCGGTTAGTCGTGTCGGGCGCGCGACACATGACGGACCTGAGACGTGGGGATGGCTTGCCGACTCTGGGGTCACCCGAGACATTCGTCGCCGTTGTTCCTGCCGCGGTGCGGTGTCAGCGTCGCGGCTGATGGGCTCTCGGTGCGCGCTGCTATCGCCGATCCTCGGTGCGGTACTGCTCCTGATCCCCGCCGACGCACGCTCGCAGGCCTGCGGCCGTGTCGACGGCGCCGCCGGGAGCTCGCAAGCCACCGACGCGCTTGCCGCGCTGCAGGCGGCGACCGAGGTGCCGGGGCGCTGCCGGCTGTGCCTGTGCGACGTCGACGGCAGCAAGCGGATCACCGCGACCGATGCTCTTCTCCTTCTGAACCGTTCCGTCGGCCTGGCGGTGGAGCTGGCCTGCAAGCCGTGCGGGTGTGCGGTCCCCGAGCGGCTCGACGTCGGGATGCATCCACGTGTGGTGCGCGTCGCCGACGTCAACGGAGACGGCATCCCGGACCTCGTGTCGGCCGACGACGAATCGCCGCGTGTGAGCGTTCGCATCGGACTCGGCGGTGGCCGCTATGCGGTCGCGGTGGGAATCGGCACCGGCGGCTCTCCGCTTTCGGTAACGGTCGACGACGTTGTCGGCGATGCGAGCGTTGACCTGATCGTCGCCAACAACTTGCCGTCCAGCATTGCGATTCTGGCCGGCCACGGAGATGGCACGTTCGATACCCCCGTGATGCTCGAGGCGGGGAACGCGCCCATC
>SPBQ01000139.1 GCA_004525875.1 Myxococcales bacterium | reverse complement strand
TCACGTGCCCGGCCGACGCCAAGAGCACGGCCGAGTGCCGTGGGGTGGCGGGCGTATGCGACGTTGCCGAGACCTGTGACGGGATCAGCGACGCCTGCCCGGCCGACGCCTTCGTAGCGGCGACGACCGAATGCCGGGGGTCGGCGGGCGTGTGCGACATCGCGGAGCTCTGCACCGGTGCGGCCGCAGCATGTCCGGTCGACGGCTTCTTACCTATAACGACCGAATGCCGGGGAGCGGCGGGCGTGTGCGACGTGGCCGACTTCTGCACCGGCGAAGGGGCCGCGTGTCCGGCTGATGCCAAGAGCACGGAGCAGTGCCGTGGGGCGGCGGACGTATGCGACGTGGCCGAGACCTGTGACGGCATCAACGACACCTGCCCGGCCGACGTGTTCGCGGCGGCGACGACCGAATGCCGCGCGGCCGGCGGGATATGCGATGTGGCCGAGCTGTGCACGGGCGCAAGCATCACGTGCCCGGCCGACGCCAAGAGCACGGCCGAGTGCCGTGGTGCGGTGGGAGAATGTGACGTGGCCGAGACCTGCGACGGGATCGGTGACGCCTGCCCGGCCGACGCCTTCGTCACCGAGGGCGCCAGTTGCGGCGCCGGTGCGACCGACTGCTCGGCGCAAGATACGTGTGATGGAGTCGGGACCTGCCAGGCGAACGACTTCGACGCTGACACGCTGTGTACCGATGACGGCAATATATGCACCGATGATGTGTGCGACGGCCTCGGGTCCTGCGCTCATCTGGACAACACCGTGCCCTGTGACGACACCGATGCATGTACACAGACCGACACGTGTCAGTCCGGGGCTTGCGTGGGCGCCGACCCGATCGCGTGTACGGCGCTGGACGATTGTCATGCGGTCGGCACCTGCGAGCCGGCTTCCGGCACGTGCGACGATCCGAACGCGACGGACGGAACCGGCTGCGACGACGGCGACGCATGTACACAGATCGATGCCTGCAGCGGCGGCGTGTGCGTGGGCGGCAGTCCGGTCATCTGCCTGGCGGGTACCGACTGCATCGATAGCGAGATTTGCGACGCGAACACGGGCCAGTGTGTCGGCGGTGATCCGAAGGCGGCCGCCACGGTCTGCACCGACGACGGAGATCTCTGCACCGACGACACATGCGATGGCGCCGGCACGTGCGTGCATGAGCTCGATCCCGTCAACGATCCAATCTGCGTCGCGCTCGCCGGATGCGAAGCAGGGCCATCGACGCTGTGCTACGAAGCCGGCCGCGCCGCATTCAAGATCAAGACCGGCAGCACCGATGCCAAGAGCCGACTCAGCTGGAAGTGGCAGCGCGGTGCCGCCCATACTCAGGCCGCCTACGGAGCCCCCCTCGACACGACGCGCTACTTGCTCTGCGTCTATGATCGCTCGGCCGGCACACCCGAGCTGGTGGCCGATCTCGAGCTGACGGCGGGCGCTGCGGCGTGGGAGAATCGAGATCCGAAGGGCTGGAGCTACAAGGACAAGGGCGGCCTGCACGATGGCATCAGCAAGGTCCAGCTCAAGCCGGGCGTCGCTGGAAAGTCCAAGGCCCAGATCAAGGCCGCGGGCGTGCGGCTCCCGATGCCGGTGCCGTTCAGTGCTTCGAGCTACTTCGAACAGGACCCGGAGGTGATCGTCGAGCTACGCAACAGCGATGGCGCATGCTGGACCACGACGTTCTCACCCGCCCAGACGAAGAAGAACGACGCAGACCAGTTCAACGCGAAAGCCCAGTAACCGGCAACGCGCTTTCCTCGGAGGCAGCGTTCCGCTACGACGACGATCGTCGTCGTGTGAGCCTGCTGGGCCCGATGAGCCTGGTCCGCCTGGGCCGTTCGGGAGCGCGTACGCGCCGCACGAAGCCTCGAAGAACGGAGCGGCCCTCCTAGGATGTCCCGATTCATCGTCGGCACGGGCCGCTGCGGCTCGACGCTGCTCTCGCGCATGCTCGGCGCCAGCCCGGAGGTGCTCAGCCTGTTCGAATTCTTTACCGGGCTCGACTGGGGCCGACGCTTCGGCACGTCGCCGATCGACGGGGCCGACTTCGCCGATCTCGTTACGGCCGAACAGTCCTTCGTGACGGCCGTCCTGCGCCGCGGCTACGATGTCGAGGAGATCGTCTATCCGTTCGACCGCGGCCGCTACCGCCGCGGCGACCCCCTCCCCTGGCTGCTCGTCACGATGATGCCGCGTCTCACCGACGCCCCCGACGCGCTCTACGACGAGCTCACCGATTTCGTTCGATCGCGGCCGCGGAGAACGCCAGTCGAGCACTACCACAGTCTGTTCGGCTGGCTCTCGGCGCGACTCGGCAAGCGTTGCTGGATCGAGCGGTCCGGTTCGTCGATCGAGTATCTCGGCGGCCTGCACGGCCTGTTCCCCGAGGCGCGTTACCTGCACCTGCACCGCGACGGCGCCGAGGTGGCGCTATCGATGCGCGAGCACCACGCCTACCGTTTGCCGATCGCATTGCTCTACGACGCGCCGGTGGCCGACGGTCGGCGGCCCTCGGAGATGGGCGCTATCGACGTCGCCTGCGAGCCGCGCGACGACGACCCGATCTCGTTGATCCTGGCCGCTCGACCACCGGCCGAGTACTACGGGCGATACTGGTCGGACCAGATCGTGCGCGGCTACGAGGGGGTAGCCGAGCTCGACCCCGCACAGTACATGGAAGCGAGCTTCGAAGAACTCGTGCGCGAGCCACGGCGCCGGCTGGAGCACATCGCCGCGTTCTTCGGGCTGGAGCCCGGCGGCTGGCTCGACGAGGCGGCCGCGATGGTGCGAGGCATTCCGCCGACACGGGCCGACAAGCTGGCTGCCGACGAGCGTGCGCGCCTGGAGGAGGCGTGCGCGGCCGGGCGGCGGGTCATCGCGTCGCGAAAGTAGCTCGCTTCGCGAGCTCGCGAAGCGAGCTCCCCATGACTTCGCACGACGCCGCCTCCGGTGGCTCGCAGCGCGCAGCATTCTTTTCTCAGCGTAGACAGGGGCCTAGCCTCGCCGGCGGTGGCAACCGCACGTCGTTTCGAGAACCGCACCGCGCTGGTGACGGGTGCCGGCAGCGGCATCGGCCGCGCCACCGCACTGCGCCTTGCCGTCGAGGGTGCGGCCGTTGCCGCGCTCGATCGCGTCCGCGACGCGGCCGAGGAGACCGTGCGTTCGATCCGGGCGGCCGATGGAAGAGCCGCCGCGCTCACCTGTGACGTATCGGTGAGCGCGGAGGTCGAGCGGGCAGTCGAAGCTGCCGTTGCGGAGCTCGGCCCGATCGACGTCCTCGCCAACGTGGCGGGCGTCGGTGACACCGCGGGTTCGGAAGGCATCGAGGGCATCACCGACGAGCGCTGGGCCAAGGTTCTGGCGATCAACCTCGGTGGCCCGTTCTACATGTGCCGGGCGATCCTGCCGGCAATGGCGGAGCGCGGACGCGGTTCGATCGTCAACGTCTCGTCGCTTGCCGGTCGCTCGAAGAGCGCGAACGGCGGCCTCGCCTACACGGCCAGCAAGGCTGGTGTGCTCGGGCTTACCCGGCACCTCGCCTTCGACTACGGGCCGAGGGGCGTTCGCGTGAACGCGATCTGCCCGGGCGGCGTCGACACGCCGATGCTCCGCGCGGGCAGCGCAGACGCGGCCGCCTCGGAGAAAGAAGCCAGGACCCGCACCGAGCGAATCGCAGCGTACCGCTGGTTCATGCCGATCAAACGGCTCTCGGCGCCCGAGGAACAGGCCGCCGCGATCGCTTTCCTCGCATCGGACGAGGCCTCCTATATCAATGGTGTGGCGCTCGACGTGAACGGCGGGCTCTACATGGCTTAGCGCCGATCCTGCTCCGCGCCGGGCGCCGTGCAGTCCTCGTCATGCGAGCGGAGGAACGGTGAGCCATGAGAATCGGTATCATTCTGACGACTCTCTTGCTGAGCTCGTGCGCGCCCCATTCGACGGACGGAGAGTTCAGCGTAGCCCAGGAGCTCGTGCAGCAAATCGTGGCAAAGCACCCGACGCTCGTACGTCTCACCATTCACGCCGTACCGACCGGGAAGACGGAGAACAGAATCATCGCATGCAACATCAGCGAGAAACTCGGACAGCTCTCTGATCCGGAGGACTTGAGCGTCATGGCAAACGGACAGACCGTGGTGCTGCGAGAGGGAGACAACCTTGATGTCACGATGCCTATTCTGAACGCGGCCGGCGAGGCTGTCGCCGCTGCCGGCATCACCATCAGGGATGAAGGCAACCGGACCGAGAAGGCGCTCATCGAGGAAGCGGAAGGAATCGGGCGGGAGCTGACGGAAGAGATTCAGGCGACGAAAAGAGTGCCCTGGTGAAGCGATGGAAAGCGTGGGAATGCAAGGCCATCGAGCACGACGCCGACGACGAAGAGCGCTTCAGAGCCGACGTACGGCAAGACCTTCGGAGATAGCGTAATGAGGAACCGGGGACTCGAGTCGGGGATCGGCATAGCAGCAGCTACCTTGATCCTTCTCGTCATTCAGGATCCGCTGGCGTTCGCCCAAGGACATTCGTGGAACTTCGATGATGATGCGCTCGGACGCAACGCGCCCGGATTCACCGACGCGACGGGCCAGTGGCGAGTGGCTGAAGACGCATCGGCACCCAGTGGCTCGCACGTTCTTGCTCAGGAATCCGCGAATGCCGGGAGTGTCTTCAACGTGGTATTCGTCGACGACACCTCCTTCGAAGACGTGGACGTCTCGGTTCGGCTTCGAGGCGTAGCCGGACGGGAGGACCAGGGCGGCGGAGTCGTGTGGAGAGCCCAGGACGTCCGCAACTACTACGTCGCGCGGTACAACCCTCTCGAGGACAACTTCCGCGTCTATTCCGTCAAGGATGGGGTGCGGCGCATGCTCAGGAGCGTTTCCGTCGAGCTCGATCACGACGCGTGGCATACGGTCAGGGCCACGATGCGGGGCGACCACATCGAGTGCTACCTCGACGGCACGAGATCCATGGACACCGATGACGGGACGTTCTCTACCGGGGGCATGATCGGACTCTGGACGAAGGCCGACGCGCAGACGCACTTCGATGACCTCGCCGCTCATGCCGCGCGCCCGATCATCGACCCCAGCGTCGTCAGTCTCGCGATCGGAGTCGAGGCGAAAGAGGCGGAAGATGGGACGGTTCGTGCCGTCTGGCCACGGACCGACGTCCTCGTCACGGTCGACGGGATGGCATTCACTCCGCCCGCGGGCCTGACCACGTGGGCGGCGTTCGCCGCCGACGATGGCCG
Source organism: Myxococcales bacterium (assembly GCA_004525875.1). The sequence continues at coordinate 1,149 of SPBQ01000139.1, read as the reverse complement.
ATCGATGGTCATGGGTGACGTGGTGGTCTTCCAGGATGAGGTGAGTCCAGCGATGGATGCCGCCTTCGCCCATCGGCTGGAAATCACGGCGCTCCACAACCACTTCTTCTTCGATGAGCCGAAGGTCTACTTCATGCACATCGCGGGCCGTGGCGACACGGGGCGGCTCGCCGCGGGAGTCAAGGCCGTCTGGGACGCCGTCCGTGCCGTACGCCGCGCCAGCCCGGTGCCCGCGTCTCGCTTTCCCGGACAGATTCCTTCGACCGGCAGTATCGACGCGGATCGAATCGGAACGATCCTTGGCTATTCGGCGACGACGAGCGCCGGCGTGGTCAAGGTATCCATCGGACGAACCGCGACGATGGCCGGCGTCACGTTCGGCGGATCCATGGGTCTCAGCACCTGGGCTGCCTTCTCGGGCAGCGACGCCCTGGCCGCCGTCGACGGCGACTTCGCCATGACGGCGGCCGAGGTTCAGCCGGTCCTGCGCACGCTGCGTAAGGCCGGTATCCACATCGTCGCTCTCCACAACCACATGATCGGAGAAAACCCGGCGTACTTCTTCACCCACTTCTGGGGAACCGGCCCGGCGGCGGATCTTGCGCGCGGCATTCGCGCTGCTCTCGATGCGCAGGGCAGCGGCACGTGACGGTCGCCTGACACGGGCATGCACTCGCCGGCGGCGTACTGCTCGACCTCCCGGCACGCGTCACGAAATTTCCAACTGGTTGCGACAAGCTCGGGGAACTCGACGCAGACGCAAAAACTGTTTAATCCCGACCAGGAGTTCACTGGCGCGGCTGGCGTCGCGCATCGCGATCGAGCGAGATGGGTCCGGTCCGTACCCGCCGCATAGCGCTCGTGCGCAGACCGGCGTTGACGGCAGCCCGTGATGGCGGATACTGACCAGCGCATGAGCAAAGCTTTCACGAAGGAGTCCGACGGCGAGGAGGATGACCTCGACCTCGAGCCGGCGGTCGAGCCGCCCGGCGGGCTCAAGAACTACATCACGCCGGCCGGCTACCGGGGCCTGGTGGAGGAGCTCGATGCGATCTGGACCGTCGAGCGACCGAAGCTCGTCGAAACGATCGCGTGGGCGGCGAGCAACGGCGACCGTTCGGAGAACGGCGACTACATCTACGGCAAGCG
>SPBQ01000342.1 GCA_004525875.1 Myxococcales bacterium | reverse complement strand
CGTCGGAGGAGAGGGCGATGGCGGCGTCGTCCATGAGCATGATGACCAGGGACTCCGGACACGGATGCGGGCCGGGCTCGAGGCGGGCCCGCAAGTAGCGTCGCGAGGAAGCGTCACCGCGCACCGCATCGACGCACGCGATTCGCGCGCCGGGCCAGCGCTCGGCGATGCAGCTCTCGACGAAGCGCTTGGCACGTTCGCGGTCGGCCGTGTAAACGCCGCTGGGCTTTGCTCTCATCGCCATGAACGAGATTCTTGCAGACGCCTGGTCGAGGCGGCAACCGGCGACGTCTCGATCCCGTTCGGAGGGCTCTCGACCTCGTTTCCAGTGACGTCGCTTTTCATTGACTTCTGGGGCCGGTACGGGAATAAAACGCCAGCGTTTTACCGCCCGAAACAGGAGTCGGGAAGGGGAGTTAGACCCTCTTCTTCCTGCCATTAGCCCCGACAAATGACCGATTACATTCCCGTCGCGATCATCTTCGCTCTCACCGGGATCGTCGTGGCGGTCATGGTTTCGCTCAACCGCCTGCTCGGCCCGCGCCGGACGCGTCCCGAGTCGTGGACCACCGACGACGTCTTCGAGTGCGGCAACCCGACGACTGGCACCGCCTGGGCGCGGTTCTCCGTGAAGTTCTACATGGTCGCGATCCTGTTCATCGTCTTCGATCTCGAAGTCGTCTTCATCTACCCGTGGGCGGTCGTGTTTCGCGAGCTCGGCATGTTCGGGTTCGTCGAGATGATGATGTTCGTCGCGATCCTGACGGTCGGTCTTGCGTTCGCCTGGCGCAAGGGTGCACTCGAGTGGAAGTAGCGGACGCGGTCCGGGCGGCGGTCCCGTTCTCCGAGGTCGTGGCCCGCACCTCGCCGACCTCGCCCGTGCTGGTGGTCGGCCCCGCCTCGGTGATCGACGTGCTCCGCTTCCTGCGTGACGACCCGGCCCAGCGCTACACAATGCTGACCGACGTCACTGCCGTCGACCGCGTAGCCCTCGAGGGTACGTTCGAGATCGTCTACGTACTTCGTTCGCTGGAACACGCGCGTCTGCTCGTCGTCAAGACCGCGGTGAGCGCCGACGATCCCGTAGTTGCCTCGGCGACGGTGCTGTGGCGCTCGGCGAACTGGGCGGAACGCGAAGTCTGGGACATGTTCGGTGTGCGCTTCGAGGGGCACCCCGATCTGCGGCGCATCCTCATGTACGAGGAGTTCGAAGGACACCCCCTGCGCAAGGACTACCCGGTCGACCGGCGGCAACCCCTGGTCGAGGAACGCGACGTCATCAACAATCCCTGGCCCTCGCGCGACGGTCTGTGATGAGTGAGGCCGCGGGCAGGAGAACCTCGGGAACGGACGCGGGGAGTGACACCGGCTCCGAGATCATGGATCTGCAGATGGGGCCTTCGCATCCGGCAACCCACGGCACCATCAAGTTCAACCTTCGTCTCGACGGCGATACCATCGTCTCGTGCGACACCGAGATCGGCTACCTGCACCGTGGCTTCGAGAAGATGTGCGAGCAGGGCACCTGGAACCAGTGCATTCCATACGCCGACCGCCTCAACTACGCGTCACCGATGATCAACAACTTCATCTTCACCGAGGGCGTGGAGCGGCTGCTCGGTGTCCAGGTCCCGGATCGTTGCACCTACATCCGCGTGATCCTCTCGGAGGTCGCGCGGATAGCCGACCACCTGACGTGCCTCGGTATGGCGGCAGCGGAGCTCGGCGCGCAGACCGTCGCGTTCTACATGAACCAGGCGCGCGAGCGGCTCTACAACATCAACCAGCTCGTGACCGGTGCGCGCGTGACGGTGAGCTATGGCCGCGTCGGGGGCCTCGTGCGTGACGTCCCGGACGAGTTCGAGGAACAGCTGCGATCGGCCCTGGCCGAGGTGGTCGAGCACAGCGACAACTGTGAGAAGCTGCTCGAGCGCAACCGGATCTTCATCGACCGGATGGTCGGCATCGGCGTCATCGGTGCTGATGAGGCGATCGACTATGGACTGACCGGTCCCATGCTGCGCGCGACCGGGGTGTCCTACGACGTCCGCAAGAACGCGCCGTATATGGGATACGATCGCTTCGAGTTCGACGTTCCGGTTGGCACACAGGGTGACAACTTCGATCGCTTCGCCGTCCGCATCGACGAGATCCGCCAGTCGATCCGGATCATCGAGCAGGGACTGGCGGGTCTTCCCGACGGCCCCGTCTGCGTCGATGACCCCACGATCGTGCTCCCGCCGAAGAATGACGTGTACGGGTCGATCGAAGGCCTGATGGCTCAGTTCAAGATGGTGATCGAGGGAATCAAGGTCCCCGAGGGCGAGGTCTACATCGCCGGCGAAGGTGCGAACGGCGAGGTCGGCTTCTACCTGGTGAGCGACGGTAGCGGCCGGCCCTATCGGGTGCGCGTCCGGCCTCCGTGTTTCTACGGCATGGGGGTCGTCGAGCGATTGTGCAAGGGGCACGCGATTGCCGATCTCGTCGCCATCTTCGGGATGGTCAACATGATCGGGGGGGAGTGCGACCGTTAGGTCGGACTCCGGGTGATCCGAGAAGAATCGAGATGTCCGACACGCCGGTAGAATTCAGCGCCGCTGCGCTCGTCGAGTACGAACGCATCCTGGCCCGCTACCCACGGGGACGTGCGGCGCTGATGCCGGTACTCTGGCTCGCGCAGCGCGAGTTCGGGTGGCTCAGCACCGAAGTGCAGGCGTACGTGGCCGGCCTGATGGAGCTCCCCGTAGCCTGGGTCGAGGGCGCCTCGACGTTCTACACGATGTACTACAAGCGCCCGATGGGTAAGCACCACCTGCAGATCTGCACGAACCTCTCATGTCAGCTGCGCGGTGCCGACGAGGTCTTGTCGGCCGTTCGCCGTCGCCTCGACATCGAGCCCGGTCAGACCACGCCCGACATGAAGTTCTCGCTCGACCGTGCTGAATGCCTCGGCTCGTGCGGAACCGCGCCGGTGCTTCAGCTGGGGTCGGGCCCCTACGTCGAGAATCTCGATGTAGATCGGGCGCTTGCGCTGGTGGAGCGACTCGCCAGGGGCGAGGAGGCCTGAGAAGGAAGGTGGCCGATCTGCTGGTCCACACCGTGCGCTGCCTGGCGGTGATCCTGATCGTTCTGCAGACGGCTGCCCTGCTGTTGTGGCTGGAGCGCAAGGGCAGTGCCCTCATCCACAATCGAGTGGGCGCGAATCGGGCCAACTTCATCGGCGTGCTGCCGTTCAATCTCGGGATCGTAAATACGCTCGTCGCCGACCCGGTGAAGCTCTTCACCAAGGAAGACTTCGTTCCTGCCGGCGCCGACCACTTCGTCCACACCCTGGCGCCGTTCTTGGCGCTATTCCCGGCCATCGTCACGTTCGCCGCGATTCCGTTCGGGGATGTGCTGCACGTCGGCGACCGGGTGATCGAGTTGCGAGCCGTCAGCCTCGACTTTGGAATTCTCTACATGGTCGCGATGATCTCGGTGGGCGTGTACGGCGTCGTACTGGCGGGCTGGGCATCGAATAACCGGTGGTCGCTGCTCGGCGGCATCCGTGGCTCGGCGCAGATGATCTCCTACGAGGTCGCGCTCGGAATCGCGTTGGCGAGCGTGATCCTCACGTCCGGGACCCTCGATATGCAGGAGATGGTCCGGGCGCAGGGCTCGTACATCCTCGGCGTCATCCCGGCATGGGGCATCTTCTACCAGCCCGTCGCGTTCTTGCTGATCTTCACGGCCGGGATGGCCGAGACCAAGCGTGTCCCCTTCGATCTGCCGGAGGCCGAGTCTGAGCTCATCGTCGGGTACTTCACCGAATATTCGGGCGGCAAGCAGGCGGCGTTCATGCTGGCTGACTTCGCCGAGG
>SPBQ01000480.1 GCA_004525875.1 Myxococcales bacterium | reverse complement strand
TAGTGGTTCTCGGCTTGGCGGCGGTGCCGTTGGTGCTTGTCAGCACCGCCGGATCGAAAGGGCCGCCGGTTCCGCAGCCGCACCCGTGTACTAGCCCGAACTTCATCCCCGCATCGGATGCTTCGGTCGTGGATGGCACTCCGTGCGATGACGTCTTCGAGGCCTCGTCGGCTAGTCAGACGCTCAACGGCGGTTTCGGGAACGACACGATCAACGGGGAGGCGGCAACGACACCCTCAATGGCGGACAGGGTGCCGACACCCTCGACGGCGGCGACGGCACCGACGCGTGTTACGGCGGACAGGGCGACGACGGAACGCTCGGGATTTCCGACAAAGACGAGCTCGTGAACCGCGGTGGCAACTGGGAGGATTGCGAAACCTCCGGCCAGTAGTTCCCGCCGATCCTTTCTACGCTCTCGTGCCAGTGGAGCAGCAGCGACGACCCCGATCTCGCGAGCTACCTGCGGATGAGGAGCGGGAGCTAGAGGCGGGCGGGCGGAACTAGGCCGCGCACCTTCCGCCTGGTTGCGTGTCTCGCAGCGTGTCCAGCTACCAAGAGGCGAACGACACGATCAGTGGATTCCCTGATGCCGAGGCGCTTGCCTGCCAGAACGTTTGCGGCTCGGAATCTAGCCGAAGGGAGCTGGAGCAATGAAGCGACTGGTCGGCATCATCGTGGTGGTCTGCGTGCCGGTGTCGGTGCTGGTGCTGGCCGGCTGTGGAGGCGGCAACGGGGGAGACACGGCCGCCGCCTGCGACGCGTACGTCGCCTTCTCGAAGGCCTTCGACATCGACGAAGATGTCCAAGCAGGGATCGCCTCGCTGCAGGATTTCGCCGCTGCGGTGCCCGACGACGTCGCTGCCGATGTCGAGCCGCTCGTCCCCCTACTCGAGAAGGATCCCGAGGCCGCGTTGGAGTCGAAGGAGGCCTTGGCCGCGGACACCGTGGCCGACCAGTACGCCCTCGACAACTGCGGCGACACGCGTTTCGACATCGACGCAGGCGAGTGGGGGTTCATCGGTGTGCCGTCCGAGATCGAAGCGGGACGGGTCGTGTTCAACATGGTCAACAAAACCCAAACCGGCGAGTACCACGAGGCGATCCTGCTCCGCCAGGACGATGACGTCGTCCAGCCAGCCAGCGAACAGATGGCCGACGCCCTTGGAGAACCGATCTCCGTCGAGGCCACGATCGCGGCCCTCGAGCAATTCAGCCTCGTCGGGGCCGGGGTTGTGGAGCCGGAGCCGGGTGACACCGAGGACGTCTTCGTTGCCGACCTCGTGCCGGGCCGGTACTTGCTCACCTGTCTTCTGCCCGAAGACAGCTCCGAGCTCCTCGAAGCCTACTTCGGCGGCGAGACGATCACCGGGAAGCGCCACAGCGACCTCGGCATGTACCGCGAGTTCACCGCGACGTGACGTGAGCGGGAGCTACTTGCCCGCAACCGACGAGATGTACGCGGCGACGTCTGCTATCTGCTGCTCCGTGAGCGTGTTTCCGAACGGCGGCATGCCGCCCTGACCGTTCGTGACGCGATCCACGACGAGCGCGGCGCTCGGCATCGTGTCGTCGAGGTTGGGTCCGACCGTCGCCGTAGCGCCCGCATCGGCAAGCGCGTGGCACCCGATGCAGGCGCTGGCCCCGGTGTAGACGGCCTTTCCTGCCACGGGGTCGCCCTCGAGGCTCGGCGTCGTCTCCGTTGCCGACACTTGCTCTTCGCCGCCGCCGCAGCCGGCCGCCGCGAGCCCGAGGGCACCGGCGAGGACGACGAGCACGAGCGCCGTTCGACGCATGGGCGCGATCCTATACACGTTGCGCGGATGAGGCGCCGCCGCGCCTCGCTCACAACATCAGGGCAGCCGCTGACCCGCCTACCCGGAACTACCGAACTTCCGCTTCCCAGCACTCCGGGCAGAAGACGTGCGTGAAAATGCTGATGGCAAGAAGTTCCGCCGGGGAGATAATCAGCTTGAGTCAAAGGTCATCATCAGGCAGCGGACACACCGCAGGCTACGGGTCGTGCCCTACTGTCTACGGCCATGGAGGTGATTTCGGCATGTTCGGCATCACTGACAACCAGGAGACCCACTCAGACGCAGTGGCGACCGCTTCCGGGACGTCGGATATGGCGGCCGAGCTGATCGAAGAAGCACGGGCGGCACTTGCTTCCGGTAACGATGCCGTGGCATTCGACTGTCTCGACAGGGCTGTCTCGAACACAGCTGATCCCGAACTCCTCTGGCAGATCCACGGGCTGGCGAGCGAGAGACATGACAAGGCCGGTTTCGTCGCCAAGCACACGAAGTGGCACAGTCTTCTCAAGGCCGCCGACCACGCATTGGCTTTGGAAGGCCAGAAGAAGTCGATACCCCTCAGACGAGGAGTACCCTGAATCCTGTTCGGCGTAGGTCGTTGAACATCTAAGTCCAGCGTGCGGCTCGTTCCTCTCTCTGGGGCGGGCCGCTCGTCTCTTCCGAGGACAACGTCGTGGGCCACCTTGACGCCGCGACGCCCGTATGTCGTGGCGGTAAGCGGCATGAAGGAGGCCCAGATGATCAAGCGTCTACCGCCCCACCTGCTGATTGGGTGTGCTCTAGTCGCGGCCGCAGCACTCGCCTTGTGCGCTCGAAAGGGGTGCTCGTCCTGGCGGCAGGAAGCATGTGGCACAGCAGCCAGGAGGAGGTGTCGATCGTGAAGCGCTTGTCAACGCGGCACCGCCCCTCGCGCGCGATCTTGGCGGG
>SPBQ01000322.1 GCA_004525875.1 Myxococcales bacterium | reverse complement strand
GCACGCCGAGGTCGGCAGCGGCACCCTCGACGACGAAATCGAGGATACCGATCGCGATCGAGTCGCCCGTCGTCGCGACCCCGCGACCGATCACGCCCATCAGTCTGCCGTTGGCGGCAACCAGCATCTGCGCGGTGACCACGGGCGCCGCGCCGAGTACGTCGGGGTGCTCCGCGACGGCGGCGGCGAACTTACCCGGATCACGGATCGAGCCACCGCTCAGTCGGTCGACGAGCCTGACGTGCGGGTTGAGCCCGAGAATCCGGCTGCGCAGATCCTCCTCGAAGCCGGTCATGACGGCAAGGACGATGGTGAGCACCATCACACCGAGCAGGACGCTCATGGTGGAGATCACCGTGATGACGGATACGAACCTCTCGCAACAGCGCGACCGCAGGTACCGCAGGCCAACGAAGAGCTCCCAGCCCATTGATCGCGCCAGTACCCGTTCTCAGGCGCGGGCCTGCCGCTGCGGCTTGAGGTGCGGAAAGAGGATCACCTCGCGGATGGAGGTCGCGCCCGTGAGCAACATCACGAGGCGGTCGATGCCGATCCCCTCGCCCGCCGTCGGAGGCAGGCCGTACTCGAGCGCACGGACATAGTCCTCGTCCATCATGTGCGCCTCATCGTCGCCGGCCTCGCGCTGCTCGAGTTGCGCAAGGAATCGTGCGTGCTGGTCCTCGGGGTCATTGAGCTCGGAGAAGCCGTTGGCGATCTCGCGGCCGGCGACGAAGAGCTCGAAACGGTCGACGAAACCGGGCTTGTCGTCGCTGGCGCGCGCCAGTGGCGAGATCTCGACGGGGAAGCTGGTGATGAAGGTGGGCTGCACGAGTCGGTGCTCGGCCACCGCGTCGAACACGTCGGCCAGCAGCCCGAGGCCCTTCTTGCGCTTGCTCGGATCGAGGCCAAGCTCGTCGGCGTACCGCTCGAGCGACTCCGCGTTCTCCGCTTCTTCGGCCGAGAGCGGCGAGTTCTCCGCGACCGCCTCGGCCATGGTCATACGCGCGAACGGCGCAGCGAAATTCAGCTCGTGCTCGCCGAATCGCACACGAGAACTGCCGTGGATCATGTCCGCGAGATCCGCGAACAGGACCTCGGTCATCGCCATCAAATCCTCGTAGTCCGCGAAGGCCTGGTAGAGCTCGCACATCGTGAACTCGGGATTGTGCTCGGTGGACAGCCCCTCGTTGCGGAAGCAGCGGTTGAGCTCGAACACCCTCTCGAAACCGCCGACCACCAGGCGCTTGAGGTACAGCTCCGGAGCGATCCTCAGATACATGTCCTGGGACAGCGCATTATGGTGTGTGACGAACGGCCTCGCGGCCGCCCCGCCCGCGACCTGCTGCATCATCGGCGTCTCGACCTCGATATAGCCACGTTCCTCGAGGAAGGAACGAACCCGCCCGACGATACGCGCGCGGCGCTCGAAGATCGTCCGGGTGTCCTGGTTGACGATCAGATCGACGTAGCGGCGCCGGTAGCGGATTTCGACATCGGACAGGCCGTGCCACTTCTCGGGCAGCGGTCGGAGAACCTTCACCAGGCACGCGATCGCTTCGCAGCGCAGCGTGAGTTCGCCGGTGCGCGTGCGGAACAGGCCGCCGCGGGCTCCGACGATGTCGCCGACGTCGAGCCCCTTCAGCGCCGTCAGGTCCTCGTCGCTGAGCGCCTGCTTCTGAGCGTAGAGCTGAAGGCTCCCGGTGGCGTCGCGCAGAGCGATGAAGACGCTTTTGCCGAAGCTGCGAATCGCCAGGATCCGGCCCGCCACCGCATAGGCCGCGCTGCGCGCCTCCACCTGCTCGCCGTCAAGGTCGCCGAACTCCTCGACGAGACGGCCGAGGTCGGCGTCGCGGCGGAAGTCGTTCGGGAACGACCACCCGGCCGTGCGCATGCGGCCGAGCTTCTCGCGACGAACCCGGATCTGCTCGGCCTCCTCGGCGTGCTCGGCATGCTGGGCGCCCGCCGATTCGTTCGATTCCACGCCAGTCGTGACCCCGTTCGTTGGTGAGCTTGCTGACATGATCCGGTTTGACGTCGCCGCGGGCCCGATGACCGAGGCACGAGCATCTCGAGAACGGCCGCGCACAGGAACTTTCGCGGGGATCCGTCGTCGCCGCCCGACGCGCGCGAACACTAACGCGCACCGTTCAGGCGGTCAACCGCGTCGCGCAGTGGAAAAGGATCAAAACTTGAATCCCGGCAAGGATTTCCCTACCCTCGCCGAGGTGCAAGATGTCGTCGTTCTGCGGCGTTACGGCCGGCTCGGGCGGGCGCTGCTGATCGCGCTCACTGCGTACGCCGCGGCGGTCACGTTGAACTCGGTCTTTGCGCTGTGGCTCGAGCGCGGCAGTCCGGATGAGGCGCCCGTCACGGCAGCGGAACCGGAAAGCTCGCTGCCCCTCGTCCGATCGTCGCGGACCGATCACACGGCAATCTTCGAGCGCAACCTGTTCGGTTCCGAACCCATTGTCGTGGCCGCGGTGCCCGGCGAGGCGCCCGCGTCCGCCGTCGCGCCGGGCGACCTGCGCCTGCGCGGCACCGCCGAGCTCGACGGGCGAGCGTTTGCGGTCTTCGAGGACGGCGCCGGAGGCCGCCAGGACGTCTACGGCGTCGGCGAGCACGTGTTCGGCGGGCCGAAGCTGCTCGCCGTCCAGCCGGGCAAGGCCACCCTCGTCCACCGTGGTCGCAAATTCACGCTCGAGATCTCCGACTCCGAGCCCGCCTCGGCGAAGGCCGAGAAGGGTAAAACAAGCAGTTCCGCCGGCGGTCCGGGGAGCGGGATACGCAAGACCGGCGAGAACAGCTATCTTGTAGACCGCCGCGAGGTCGATTACTCGGTGGAGAACCTGAATAGCGTCATCACGCAGATGCGAGCCGTCCCGTTCCTGAAGGACGGCAAGGGGATTGGATTCCGGATCTTCAATATCAAGCCCGAATCGATCTTCGAGCGCATGGGCCTCACGGACGGCGACGTCATCCAGAGCGTCAACGGCGTGGAGCTCAACACGCCCTCCAAGGCGGTCGGCCTGCTCGACGACATGCAAACCGCCGACGAGATCGCCATCAACCTGCTGCGGAGTGGACAGGCACAGACCCTGACCTACACGATCCAGTGAGGTCGGCGACCGGCATCGCGCGCCTGTGCGCGTGCACTCTCTCCCTCGTTCTCGCGCTCGCGTCGGGCGCTACCGCCCAAGACCGCGGCGCGCGCGGCAAGACCGATGGCAAGTTCACCATCCATTTCGAGGACGTGGAGCTGCCGGTCTTCATCAAGTTCATCGGCAAGGCCACTTCGCGGAACTTCGTATTCTCCGACAAGGTCAGCGGCACCGTCACCGTCGTCTCACCGGAACCGGTGACGGCCAGCGAGGCGCTAGCCGTCTTCCAGTCGGTACTCGCGGTGCGCGGGCTGACGATGATCGACGACGGCCTTGTGACACGCATTCTCCCGCTCAAGGAGGCGCGCACCGCCGGCGGAGGACTCGTCGACGGGACTCGGCGCGGTTCCGGGTTTGCGACACGACTGCTACCACTTCGGCACGTCGACGTCTCCGACGTCGCGGCGGCACTCGAGTCTCTCGTCTCGAAGGAAGGCTCGCTGGTCGCCTACCAGGGAACGAACACGCTCATCGTGACCGACACGATCTCGAACCTCGACCGTATGGCCGAGGTCGTGGCGAGCCTCGACATCGCCCAGCACGAGGAGTCGGTTCAGGTGATCGCGCTGGAGTTCGCCGACGCGTCGACGCTCGCCGAGCAGATCGAGTTGATCCTCGGCGGCGGCAAGACGCGCGCAAAAGACAAGGCCGGCACGCCGCTCAAACCGTCGTTCAAGATCGTCCCCGACGAGCGGACAAATTCGCTGATCATCATCGGTCCGGCCAATGAGCGACGCAAGATCGACGAGCTCGCGCGTGGGCTCGACACCGAGCTCTCGCCCGGCGATCAGCGCATCAACGTCTATTACGTCAAGCATGCGAACGCGATGGAGCTGGTCGACGTCCTCTCGGGCATGCTCAGCGGACACCGTCGCGTGGCGGCACCCGGCGCCGCCGGCGCCG
>SPBQ01000169.1 GCA_004525875.1 Myxococcales bacterium | reverse complement strand
GCGTGGTACCGAGCCGTCGCCGTGGGCCGGCAGGTGTTCGTGGGAAGATTTGGGGGAAATCCAACCGCTCGAGGCCCAGTGTCGGAGCGGCGGGCGCCCAACTGGGTGCTGGGGTTCTCCTTTATATAGGCAAGGGTGTCCCGCAGTCGTTCGGTCGAGCGGTCAGCTCAGGCGGAGCGAGTACCGGTGCTCTGAGCAATGGATCCGATCGAGACCGCGCGGCGGCCTCACGCACACGGTGGGCACGTGAGCTGGGCGGCCAGCCCCACGGCAGTCTGCAGGATGATGAGCGCGTCGCTCGCGGTGACCCCGCCCGAGTCGTTGACGTCGCACACGCAGAGCTCGCACTGGACCAGCAAGACGGCCGCCTGGAGCGCGAACAGCGCGTCGGTCGCGGTGACGAGCGCTGACCCGCGCAGCGAGCCCGGCGGAGCGATCGGGTCGCCGCACACTCCGCCGCCCCCGAGCTGGCCGCGTCCGAACCGACGCACGGCGATCCCGTTCGGCTCCAGGTCCTGGAAGTACCCGGTCACGGCCTCGGCACCGTGCCAGGCGACCACGAAGTCACCATCGCCGTCGCTAGCGATCGAGGCGAGCGTCTGGTCGGCCGTGGTGTAGGTGTTGACGATGAAGTCCTCGCCGACCGGCTGGCCGGAAGCGACGAAGCAGCGCGCGAAGATGCCCGCCCCGTCGCCGTCGCGGTTGTCGAACGTGTTGTAGCCGCTGGCACTCGTGAAGGCGACGACGAAGCTGCCGTCGTCGTCCATCGCGATCACCGGCTGGGTCTGCAGACCCGTGATGTAGGAGTTGAGGTGAATCTCGTCGCCGAGAGGCTGCCCCGACGAGGCGTAGCGCCGCAGCGTGACCGAGTCGCTGATCACGCCGAGCGGCTCGTCGTCGCCGTACTGCGTTCGCCACACCACGACGAAGCTGCCGTCACTGTGCATCGCGACGTCGGGTGAGTCCTCGCTGTAGGTGGTGAACGTGTTGACGACGAACTCGGTCCCGAACGGGCTGGCCGTCGCGTCGAAGCGCCGGCCGATCACCCCGAAGTAGGCACCGTCCTGTCCCGCGCCGCCGAAGTCTCCGCTTTGCCAGACGACCACGAAGCGTCCGTTGTCGTCTGCCGACACGCGTCCGCGCTGCTGGTACCCGGTCGTGTAGCTGTTGACGTGGAAGGGATTGCCGACCGGTGCAGCGCTGGAGTCGAAACGCTGACCGCCCATCTCGACGTCGAAGCCCGGCAGGAACGGCGAGTAGTAGCTGTCCCAGACGACGACGAAGCCGCCGCCGGCCAGCGCTGCCACGTCGGGGTTGCGATGGACGGCCGTGGCGGTCGAAAAGTGGAGCTCGCTGCCGAGCGGCGTCGCGTCGGCGGCCATCAGGCGCAGATCCAGACCCGGGCCCGGCGATTCCGACTCCCACACCACGAGAAAGCTGCCGTCATCGCGACCGGCGACCGACGGTTGCGCGGAGCCTCCCTGCGAGACCAGGGCGCGGGTGCCGATCGGCGCGCCCTGCGCGTCGTAGCGCTGCGCCCACTGCCCGCTGTTCGGGTATGCGCTGCTGTCGCGATAGACCACGACGAAGGTGCCGTCCTCGAAGCGCGCCAGCGCACGCTGCGAGGGGGGCACGAGGTTGGTCTCCGGATCGACGCGCAGGGGGCCGCTGAGCGCGGTCAGGTCGGCCTCGGCTCCTTCACGCGGCACCAGAGTGGACAGCAACGCGAGCACGACGGCTACGGCTACAACGGCGGCGTGCTCGAGACGCGTTCTCGGCATCGGATTCCCCCCCTTCGTGGCTTGGCCGCAACGGGCCGGGTGCAGCGTAGCCCCGCCGGCGGCTCTTGCGCCTGCGCATAGCGCGTCCGAGATCGATTTTCGAACGATCGGCCTGCGTCCGTCGACCGTGTCTGCTCGTCCCCCAGCTCGGGGAATGTGCGGTCTTCACGATGCGACCTGCGACGATTCGGTCAGATCTCTCGGGAGGGTAGCGATGTCCGTTGTATGCGGGAGCCAGAGCGGGAGCGCGTTCGCCGCCCCCACCGAACTTGGTAAGATCCGCGCCCCGGCCATGCCCGCCCAGCGCCACATCTTCCTGATCCCCGGCTTCTTCGGTTTCGCCAACCTCGGCGACTTCGCGTACTGGGGCCCCGTCCAGACCAAGCTTGCGGAGCTGCTCGACGAGGCAAGGATGCCGGCCACGCTGCATCCCGTCCGCTCACTGCCCACGGCCAGCCTGCGCGCGCGCACGCGTTGCCTGCTCGAAACGATCGTCGCGACTTGCCCCGAGCCGGATGCGATCATTCATCTGATCGGGCACTCCACCGGCGGCCTGGACGCGCGGTTGCTGCTGACACCGGCCGTCGATCTCGGGACGGAGATCGACATCGAAGCCTACGCCGCGCGGGTGCGCGCGAGCGTCAGCGTTTCCACGCCCCATCACGGCGCTCCGATCGCGTCGCTGTTCGCGAGCGTGCTCGGCCGTCAGCTCCTGCGACTCCTCTCGGTGCTCACGATGGCGACGCTGCGTGTCGGAGAGCTGCCGCTGTCGGTCTGGGCCGAGGTCGCAACGCTGTTCGCGCTTCCCACATCGTTGCGTGGTGCGACCGGAACGCTGGCCGCGCAGCTGTACCGGCAGCTGCTCGCCGATTTCAACGAGGAGCGCCGCGAGCAGGTGCGCGAGCTGCTGGCGGCGGTCGAGCGCGATCAGTCGCTGCTCACCCAGCTCACCGTCGAGACGATGGATCTCTTCAACGCCGCTGCCGGCAATCGCGCCGGTGTGCTCTACGGGTCGGTGGTGACACGTGCGCGAGCGCCGGGTCTGGCCACCGTCTACGAGATCGGCGTCGACCCGGTCGATCAGGCCCAGCACGCGATCTACTACAGCCTCAGCCGGCTGGCGACGGGCCACGACTTTCCTCCGCTCGACGGCGAGCAAGCGCGCGTGCTCGCCGAGGCGTTCGGTGAGGCGTTCGACGACGATCCGGGTGACGATGCCAGCGACGGCATCGTGCCGACCGTGTCACAGCCATGGGGACGGGTGGTGGCAGCAGCACGAGCCGACCATCTCGACATCATCGGCCACTACGCCGGCGACGCGCGCGACGGCCCCGACGAACGCCACTACGACTGGCTGACGACGCGCAGCCATTTCCGCGCGCCGCAGTTCCGCGACGTCTGGCAACGGATCGTAAGCTTCCTCGCCGAAGCCGAAGCGGCGTAGGTGACCTAGCCGCCGCCTCCGGCGGCTAGGTCACCTACGCCGAGCTCGTCCCCGAGATCGCCCAGGAGCCGGAGTACGACAAGGCACTGGCAGCCCTCGGCGGCCGTTATCAGCCTGAGACTGGACCAGGCGATGCGAACACGAACGATGCGTCGTCGAATCGTTTCAGTCCGAGCGCTCTGATGCCAGTGGCGACGCTGCTCAGGGGCGAGCGATCAGCGTCTGGAGCTCGTCCAGAACCCGGCGCTCTTCCGGAGGGATCTCCTCATAGTCCGATCCCTCGTAGCTCATCAGCAGCTCTTCCTCGAGAAGCGCGAATGCATCGTGCGCAAAGCTTTCGCCAGGTGCCATCCGGATCGAGGTCTCCAGGAGGAACGGTGCCGGCGTGACCCAGTAGTTGCGGCCGATGCGCGCCTCGGTGATCCCGAGCAGGTAGTAGGCTTCGGCCAGGCGCGCATCGGGAGTGGAATGCGAATCGATGTAGTTTTGCAGGATGGCGGAGGCGACCACCAGGTGGGCCAGCCACCTTCGGTCGGCCCCGAACTCCACCATGTCGTGTCCCTCCGTGAGCAGGGCGCGGGCAGTCGCGAGATCCGGCGGCCCCGCTGCGCGTGCCTGCAACCCGGGCAGCACGTCGACCCAGAAATCGACCTCCCTACGCAGGCGCGTCCACAGGTCGGGACGTTCAGCGAAACGTTCGAGCTTGGGAATCGGCCGCTCGTAATCGCCTTTCACTCGGATCGAGACCACCAGGTAGTCGGTCAGCGGTCCGAGCAACGTCACGGCACCGCGCGGGGACGCAAGCAGCTCCTCCAGCGTGTCGAGGGCGGAATCAAAGCGCCGCGTCGCAATCTGTAGTGTTGCTCGCGGTTCCAGTGCGAGCTCGTCGAACTGATCCTGCTCCAGGAAGCCCTGGGAGATCGGCGAGGCCGCATCGCCGGGGAGACGCGTGTGACACACGACGCAGTTCTCCGTGATACGCTGCAACAGAAATCCCGCACGCTCGAAGCGCTGTTCGCGGTACGCGCGCTGCACTCCACGAGCGTCTCTGGCCATCGAACGCGCAAGGAATTGCATCTGTTCATCTTCACGAGCCGCGTGCAGCTCGAGGATGTCAGCGTTACGAGACAGGGTCTCGAGAGAGCGTGCGACTCGTTTCCGGTTCGCGGGATCTGCCAGCTCGCCGTCCTGTACGCTGAGCGGGAGGAGCGTGCCCATCTCACGTACGATCTGCTGCATGATCTCCGGCGTCTCCGACGACATCTCCGGATCGCGCGAGCTCTCCCGGCAGGCGGCACCGGTTGCGCAAGCGAGAATGACCAAGGTGATCGCGACCCGGTGCCGCGTTGCGCCTCCCATCGGGGCCCGGAGCACAAGGGCGGGTCGCGAAACGTCATCAGCGCCGGGCATCGCCGACACAGAGCTCCGTTCGAGCATCGTCTCGCGGCGACAGGGCTTCTCTACCATCCCGGCACAGTGGAGCATCGACGAATAATTGTCACGTTAACGCTCTGTACTCCGCACCGGTCGTCACCTCTTGTGTGCGGCGAAGAAATTCTTCCGCAAGCTGTTGAAAGGCCAGGGCTGCGAGCCGCGACGCCGCGTTACTGACAAGCTGAGGAGCTACGCGGCCGCACATCGGGTTGTGTGCCTTCGGTCATCCACGACACGTCTCAGTACGCCAACAACCGAGCCGAAGTCTCACGTCGGAGCAATCGAGCCGGCGAGGGAGCAAACGCAAACAAAAGAGCGGCGGATGCAACGGTTCAAGTCGGCCGCTCGAGCTCAGCTGTTGTCGGCCGTACACGGACGGGTAGGGAATCTGTTCCGAATCGGTCGATGTCTTCTACGCGCGGTCCGGCATCGCTCCTTTCGAGATCAGGCTTTTCAAGTCTGGAAGGCGGTGACTTCGGTGTAGGAACTCGGAGGCAGCCCCATTCGAGGCCAGGAACTTGCCTCGCCACCGATAAGTCGGCAACGCCGTCCAAAGAGCCACTGCAAGTGCTACAGCTTGACCGTCCCAGAACTGGACAGCGGTGTACCAGCCTGTGCCGCGCGTCCGCGTGCGCGGCGTGGCGACGGTAGCGGGAGGGGCGCGTAACTCCGCATCGGACCATGGTCGCGGCGCGGGCGGCGCGCCCTCGACCGCCGCCAACCGTCAGGCGGCATGCATCGTGCCTGCTTGCCTGCACTCCGACCCCGGTCGCAGTCCGCGATCGGCCGCAGAAAGGAACCGCTTGAAGTGAAAAACCGTCAGAAGGGAGCGGCCGCCGCGCTGCTCACGATCCTCCTCCCTGCCATCGTCGCCATGCTGGGCCTCGACTTCGACGTCGGCACCCTACACGCTCGCAAGCGCGAGGCGCAGACCGCCGCAGATGCGACGGCGATCGCCGCCGCATCTGCGGCGGTCTGCGCCTCGCGCTTGCG
>SPBQ01000103.1 GCA_004525875.1 Myxococcales bacterium | reverse complement strand
GTCGTCCGGGCGCGCCGGACTGCAGCGCTATCTCTTGACGGGGTGTGTGATCTCGCGGACGCCGTCCGTAGTGCCGACCAGCGCTCTCTCCACCGTGGAGGCCAGGAAGAGCCCGTGTTCCACCAGGCCGGGTACGGCGTCGAGCGCGACGGCCAGCCCCGCCGGATCGTCGATGAGCCCGAAGTCGGCATCGAGCAGCACGTTGCCGTTGTCGCTCAGCGTCTCGCGCTGCTCCACGCGTCTCGCGCCGAGCGCAAGCAGGCGCGCCGCGACGACGCCGGGCGCGAACGGCAGGGCCTCGATCGGAAGCTTGAAGTCGCCGAGCGTGTCGACGAGCTTCGACTCGTCGGCCACGACGATGAAGCGAGCGGCCATCTCGGCCACGATCTTCTCGCGCGTGTGTGCGCCGCCACCGCCCTTGATGAGATTCAGGTACGGGTCGATCTCGTCGGCGCCGTCGATCGCGATGTCGAGCGCGCCGATCTCGTCGGGCGAGACGACGCGGATGCCGAGCTCGGCAGCGAGCGCGTGGGTTCGCTCGGAGGTGGCGGCGCAGAGGATGTCGCGGCCGTGTTCGGCGAGCGCGTGGAGGGTGTGCGTGATCGTCGACCCGGTGCCGAGCCCGACCCGCATGCCGTCCTCAACATGCTCGGCGGCCGCGCGTCCTGCACGTTCCTTGGCGCTCTCTCCCCGGGACGTCATCGCTCGTGCTACCCGGCTGCGAGGATGTGGGAAGCCCCCGCGATACGCAATCCGCGACGCCGGACTTTTCGCCCGTTCCTCTAGCCCGGACGATTCATGAAGCACTCTGCTCCGACGAGCGTTCATGAGAGGAGCGTTCATGAATAGTCAGCGCTAGCACTCGTGACCGTCGGTGGTTATGCTGCCGCGGTCGTCGGCGGGCCGCGTACACGCGCGGCGCCGAGGGCCGTTGCGCATGACCGACCGGAGCAGATCGAGTGTCGCCGCGACTGTCGCGGAGCCGGAGCCGAGCCGTCCTCAGTGGCAGGCCCTGCGCCGGCACGTGGGTACGGTGCGCGACGTCTCGATGCGAGAGCTGTTTGCCGCCGACGCGAAGCGCGGCGAGCGTATGGTCGTAGAGGCGGCCGGTCTTTACCTCGACTATTCGAAGAACCTCGTCACCGCGGAGACGATGACGCTGCTGTTCGCACTGGCCGACGCCGCCGGCGTCGCCGCGCGCCGCGACGCGATGTTCACTGGCGAGCCGATCAACGCGACCGAGGGGCGCGAAGTGCTCCATACCGCCCTGCGCGCTCCCCGCGGTACCGTCGTCACGGTCGCGGGGCGCAATGTCGTCGAGGACGTCCACGCGGTGCTCGACACCATGGCTTCGTTTTCCGGGGCTGTGCGCTCGCAGTCCTGGCGCGGCCACACGGGAAGGCCGATCCGCAACGTCGTCAACATCGGCATCGGCGGCTCCGATCTGGGTCCGCTGATGGCGACGCGCGCACTCGCTCACTACGGCGACCGACGACTCACCGTCCGCTTCATCTCGAACGTCGACGCGACCGACTTCGTCGAGAGGACGCGCGACCTCGACCCGGCAGAGACGCTGTTCGTCGTGTGCTCGAAAACCTTTACGACGCTCGAGACGCTGACCAACGCGCGCACCGCGCGCCAGTGGTGCGTGGACGCGCTCGGCGACGCGTCCGCCGTCGCTCGCCATTTCGTCGCCGTCTCGACGAACGCGAGCGCGGTTGCGGAGTTCGGAATCGATCCCGCCAACATGTTCGGGTTCTGGGAATGGATCGGCGGCCGCTATTCGCTGTGCTCCTCGATCGGCCTGTCGCTGATGATCGCGATCGGCGCCGACGGATTCCGCGAGATGCTCGGCGGCTTCCACGCGATGGACGAGCACTTCCGCACGGCCGAGCCCGCCGCCAACATGCCGATGTTGCTCGGCTTGCTGGGCGTGTGGTACACGAGCTTCCTCGGCACGGGCAGCCACGCGGTGCTGCCCTACGACGACTACCTCTCGCTGTTCCCCGCTTATCTCCAGCAGCTCGACATGGAGAGCAACGGCAAGTCGACCACGCTCGCCGGCGCGCACACCGGCTACGCGACCGGGCCGGTCGTGTGGGGTCAACCCGGAACCAACGGTCAGCACGCGCTCTTCCAGCTTCTGCACCAGGCCACCGAGCGGGTGCCCTGCGACTTCATCGGCTTCGGCAACAGCCTCAACCCGATCGGTCGTCATCATGATTTGCTGATGGCGAACCTGTTCGCTCAGTCCGAGGCTCTGGCGTTCGGTAAGACTGGCGAGGAGGTTGCAGCCGAAGGTGTCGGTGCGGAGCTCGTGCCCCACCGGACCTTCGCAGGCTCCAGGCCGTCGAACACGATTCTTGCCGAGCGGCTGACGCCGGCGGTCCTCGGTAGCCTGATCGCGCTCTACGAGCACAAGGTGTTCGTGCAGGGTGCGATCTGGAACGTGAACTCCTTCGATCAGTGGGGCGTCGAGCTCGGCAAGGCACTGGCCGCGCGAATCGCACCGGATCTCGAGAATCCCGGCGCCTCTCAGGTCGAGCACGACGGCTCGACACGCGCGCTCATCCGGCGTTACCTCCGCTACCGCGGCTGACGCCGTTGACATTCCCAGCGTGCCCGGTGTCCGTGAAGTCCCTAGCGACTTTGATCTGGCCCGAGCGCGCCGCTCGCGAGCCGGCTACCCGGTCGACACGCTGCCGGGAATGGACTAGTACCTCGATTTCCGATGCCCGACTACAAGATCGCACCTTCGATTCTCTCGGCGAACTTCGCGCGTCTCGGTGAAGAGGTCGATGCCGTGCTCGCCGCCGGCGCCGATATCGTCCACTTCGACGTGATGGACAATCACTACGTCCCGAACCTGACGGCAGGTCCGCTGGTCGTCCGCGCCCTGCGTAAGCACGGCGTGACGGCGGATGTCGACGTGCACCTGATGGTGAAGCCGGTGGATCGGATCATCCCTGACTTCGCCGATGCGGGCGCCACCTACATCACGTTCCATCCCGAAGCGTCCGAGCACGTCGATCGCTCGCTGCAGCTCGTGCGCGACTGCGGTTGCAAGTCGGGCCTGGTCTTCAACCCGGCCACCCCGCTGGATCACATCGACTACGTGCTCGACAAGGTCGACATGGTCCTGCTGATGTCGGTCAATCCGGGCTTCGGTGGACAGAAGTTCATCGGCAGCGCGTTGCCGAAGCTGCGCCGCGTGCGAGAGATGATTGACGGCGCGGGGCTCGACATCCGGCTCGAGATCGATGGCGGCGTGACTGTGGACAATATCGGCGAGATCGCCGAGGCGGGAGCGGACACCTTCGTGTCCGGCTCCGCGATCTTCGGTTCAGGAGACTACAAGGCCACGATTGCGGCGATGCGCGCGGAGCTCGCCAAGGTCGGGGGCTGACGGGGTACGCGTGGCTCGATCCTCGAAGACGACGAAGACGGCGAAAGCCAAGACGAAACAAGACGTTGGAATGCCGCCCGACGTCGACGCAATCCGCTTCCTCGACAGCGTCAACCACATGGTCGATGCGGCCATCGAGCGCATGGGTCTGCCGGCCGGTCTCGGCGACGTGATCCGGACGTGCCGATCGGTCTACCAGATGCGCATCCCGATCAAGATTCGCGGAGAGTACCGCATCATCGAGGGGTGGCGCGCCAACCACAGCGATCACAAGCTGCCGGCCAAGGGTGGGATCCGCTTCGCACCGAGCGTCTGCCAGGAAGAGGTCGAGGCGCTGGCCAGCCTGATGACTTTCAAGTGCGCCGTTGTCGACGTGCCGTTCGGCGGATCGAAGGGTGGGCTCAGGCTCGATCCCGGCGAGTACGATCGTGACGAGATGGAGATGATCACCCGTCGCTTCGCGATCGAGCTCGACCGGCAAGGCTACCTCAGCCCGAGCCTGAACGTTCCCGCCCCCGACATGGGCACGGGAGCGCGCGAGATGGGATGGATCGCGCACACCTACCGCACGCTGCATCCGGACGATATCTACGCGGACGCCTGCGTGACCGGTAAGCCGCCCGAATTCGGCGGCATCCACGGGCGTGTCGAGGCGACGGGCAGGGGAGTGCAGTATGCGCTCCAGGAGCTGTTCCGCCACCGCGAGGACGTCGAGTCGGCCGGGCTCGAAGGCGGTCTGGGCGCCAAGCGCGTGGTGCTGCAGGGGCTCGGCAACGTGGGCTACCACGCCGGCAAGTTCCTCGACGAAGAGGACGGCGCGAAGATCATCGCCATCATCGAGCGCGACGGGGCGATCATCAACGAAGACGGCCTGCGCGTTCAGAACGTTGCCGACTATCTCCGCGAGACCGGCGGCGTCAAGGGCTTCCCGGGGGCCAAGTACGTGAAGGACGGTGCAAGCGTGCTGGAGCACGACTGCGACATCCTCGTTCCAGCCGCCCTCGAGGCCCAGATCACGCGCGAGAACGCCGACCGCATCAAGGCCCGCATCATCATCGAGGCAGCCAACGGTCCCGTGACGTATCCCGCCGACGCCATACTGCGCGACAAGGGCGTGCTGATCGTCCCCGACCTGTACGCCAACGCCGGCGGCGTGACCGTCTCGTACTTCGAGTGGATCAAGAACCTCTCGAGAATGCGTTTCGGCCGTATGGAGCGTCGAATGGTCGAGATGCGCAGCGAGGCGATGATCTCCGCGATCGAGGCACTGGCCAGTGCGCCGGTGCCGGCGGCGATGGCCGACGGGCTCAGACGACACGTCGATGAGCTCAACCTGGTCCGCTCCGGCCTCGAGGATACGATGCGCCTGGCCTACCAGCAGATCCGCGAGGTCTGGCGCTCGCGCGATGATGTTCCCGACCTTCGTACAGCGGCCTACATCGTCGCGATCGAGAAGGTCGTACGGTACTACGTCGAGTACGCGCTCTGATCGAAGGCTGATTCCATGCTGCTCCTGGTTGTCGTCATCGGCGTGATGATCATCGCGTTCAGCGCGTTCGCGGTCGCCACCCCGGCCTTCCTCAGGCGATCGATCGAGTACTGGGTCGAGCCGAAGCGGCTGTACATGGCCGTGGCGCTGCGAGTGGTCATGGGCGTGCTCCTGGTCGCGGTCGCCGACGATGCCCGTTCCCCGATACTGGTGCGCGGGCTCGGCTATTCCTTGATTGCTGCCGGACTGATCATCCCCGTGCTCGGAACCGAACGGATCGGTGCCTTCGCGCGCTGGTGGGAGAACCAGTCCGATCTGGTGCTTCGCCTGTGGGGCGTGGCGGCGTGTGGCCTCGGCGCTCTGATCATCTATTCGGTCACGTGACGCCGGTAACGTGAAGATGGATCGCACGCCACAGAGGAGGCGAGGGTGGGCACGGGCGACGGCGATCGTCTTCGCGGTCGTTACGGGCTGCAGCCCGGCGGCTGCCGCCGGGGCCGACGGGCCGTACGGCGTGGGCGAGCGCTTGGAGCGAGTCGTCCTCGAGGATCAGCACGGCGTCGAGCGTGCCGTCGATGCTTCGTCGGATGTGATCCTGTTCACGCGCGACATGGACGCCGGCGACATCGTCAAGGCCGCGCTCGCGGACACGACGGCCGAGCAGCTCGACGCGCGCCACGTCGTCTATGTGTCCGACATCAGCGCCATGCCCGCCATGGTCGCGCGCCTGCTGGCGCTGCCGAAGATGCGCAAGCGGCCCTATCCGATGCTGCTGGACCGCGATGGCGATGCGACCGCTCGCTTCCCGGCCCGCGCAGGGCTGGTCACGGTTCTGCGCGTGGACGACCTGGAGATCGTCGCGGTCGAGTATATCGGCGATTCCGCAGCCGTTACCGCGATCGTCGCCGGCAGCGCTCAGTCGGTGAAGTCGGCCTCGGAGTAGCCGGCAAGTCGGTCGAGCCACCACTGTGGCGCGCCGTTCATCAGCGTCGACAGATCCCAGTAGTCACGCCACAGCTTGATCTTCCCGGCGTTGATCACGTGAATCGAGACGAACGGCAACGACACGACCTCGCCGGTGTGCCAGTGCCAGTCCTCGGTGTGTTCGGTCACGACGGTGTCGCCGTCGGCGACCATGCGATGGAGGTGGTGAACGTACTTCTCGATCGGCTCCAGGCCGATCTTCAGCCGCTTGACGATGTTGCTCGCGCCGTCGGCACCGCTGTCGGGCGCCGGCACGTCCTCGTAGTGGCTGTCGGCGTCGAAGTACGACGCGACCTTGTCGAAATCCCTCGAGTAGAGGTCCCGCCACAACGCCTCGACCAGCTTCTTGTTCTCTGCTGACATGCTTTTCCTCCCGGTGGGGCGAGAACGTAACGGGTGGCCGCTCACGGCGCCAGCGGCGGCGCGCGCCGACCGCCGACGTTTCAGCGTACGATCGGGTGCCGGTATAACGGGCTCGGGGTAGCAGGAAGAGGTGGACCCATAACCGGTCGCTGGCTCTTGGCCGTCGCGTTCGTGGTTCTCGTGGCGACCGTTCTCGCGCCTTGCCGCGTTCGCGGTGAGGATTCGGAGCAGGACGACGAGCCCTCCACGAACGTGATCGACCGCGGCCACGCGGCTGTCAGCCGTGGAGTCGAGGCTGTGGCCGATCGCATGGATTCCTTCTTTCAGGACCGTCGTTTCGAGGAGACCTACAACCAGACCCGGATCCGAATCGGCATCGGCGGCCTGATCGCGACCCAAGGCCGCAGCGAGTTCGAGCCCGGTCTTCGCCTCGATCTGAGGCTGAGCGCACTTTCCGACCGGCTCAGCTTCGTCGTGGCTGGCGGGCGCGACGACGACATCCAGGACGACCGGCTCAGTGGTGAGGAAGACGGCGGCGGCGCCGGCTTTCTCAGGTTCTTCATCACCCGCGACCGACGCGCGCAGTTGAGTATCGACGCCGGTCTCGCGTTCCGGCCGAGTCCCGATCCGTTCACCAGGTTGCGGGGATCGTACGCCTATCCGATCGGAAAGTTCCTGCTGCGTCCGACCCAGTTCCTGTTCTGGGAACGGCGCGATGGGCTCGGTTTCACCAGCCGCCTGGAGCTCGATCGGCGCTTCGGTCAGTGGCGCCTCGCGCGCTTGCGCGGCGAGGTCGAGAGATCGCAGGAAGGGACGGACGGCTACGAGTGGAAAGCCATCATCTCGTTCCAGCGGCTGACCTGGAAGTCCAGCGGATGGCGGGCGCGGTTTCGTGTGCGCGGTGCGACCGATCCGCCGCAGGAGCCGGAGGACTACCGGGTGCAGTTCCTGTATCGCTGGCTGGCCTACTCGAAGTGGTTGTTCATCGACATCGAGCCGGAGCTCATGTGGCGCCGTAATCACGACTGGGAGATCTCGCCCGGGATCTCGCTGCGGCTCGAGGCGCTGTTCGGCGGGCCGTACTTGAAGAAGCTGGAAGAGCGCGTCGAGGGCAAGTCGGATGGCTGAGCGGTTGCTTCATCGGGGCTCGCCGGTATCGGTAGCTCGGTCGGCGGCGATCCGGTTTCGGTGCATGGGAGCGCGCCGCACGACGGATGGAGGATTCATGGACGAGTGGCTCAAGGTGCACATCTGCGCGGGGACGGCGGCGGCTATGATCGCGGTGGCGGCGTTGACCGGCTGCT
>SPBQ01000132.1 GCA_004525875.1 Myxococcales bacterium | reverse complement strand
GGGAAATCGCGCGCCGGGATCGCGAACTTCCCCGTTGCTGTAGGGCCTACGGTTGCGGATAATCCGGCTCCAACTGCGGGGTGATCTCATGACCGACCAAATGTTCCGGATGCTCGCGGCCTTTCTCGCGGCGGTATGCGCCACGCTGCTCATCGTCGCGGTCAACGCCGACGCCGCCGTCA
The DNA here is from genome assembly GCA_004525875.1 of Myxococcales bacterium. Next base: position 6,377 of record SPBQ01000132.1, on the reverse strand, counting down.
GCTCTCCCGAAGTTCAGCGCGCAGCAACGCTGGGCGAGAGCGACCTCCAATAACTCGGCAAGACGGATCTCGGGCAGACGGCGAACTGGTCGCCAACGCCGGATCGCGGGCCGGGATGCAGCTTCCAGCGCGGCAGCCGGCTCGCCAGCGGCATCTCGATTCCATAGCCGTGGCGGGGAACTCCGGCGGACGCCGGATCACGGCCGGGCCCGCCGCGTGCGCATTCGTGCTCATTCTTCTTGCGAGCACGGGCTGCGGTCGGCAGGAGAGATGGAAGGTAGATCCCCGGGAGGTTATCCGATGCGACTGGAAATCGAGGTCAGTGAGGGCACGCTGGAGACGTTCAAGGAACTCGTCGAGGGCACCGAGATCAGCGTCTCGGAGTACGTCGGCCGAGCCGTCGACGGACTGGCTATGCTCGCCAGCGGCGAGATGCCCGGCTACGCGCTGGTGGAGTTTCTCGTCGACCCGCCGGAATTCGAGGAAGACGAGGACGAAGAGGGAGGCGAGGGGTGGCGCCGACCAGGCTCCTCGACCGCGCTCGAACCGTTCAGCTCGGTCGCGGGGCCTGATCCATGGCCAGCTCGGCTTGTAACGTCCGGGTGAGCAGCTCGAGCTCGCTTTCGACCAAGGCGGCTCCCTCGCCCTCGAGCGTCAGCGTGGACGCGAGCCCGGAGAGCACCGATACGGTGTAATGCTGGAGCATGAGCGAGCGGCGGCGGCTCGTCGTCGCCGCTGCGAACAGCTGGGACCACACCGAATCCCACGCCTGTGTCATCCGAGCCTGCCAGCTCGCGCCGCCATCGGCAGCGGTGTGCTCGCGCCGCATGTAGCAGAGCAGGATCTCGAACGTCGCCCGGTAGTGGTCGCTCGAGAAGTGCTCCCAGGCGCGTTCAACGAACAGCCGCGCTCGCTCGTCGATCGCAACGTCCTCGCTGGGGATTTCCTCGATGCGCGCGGCGAAGCGGTTGAAGGAGTCCTCGAGTACGGCCGTGAGCATGCCGTCCTTGCCGCCGAAGTGGTGCTGGACGGCGCCCCAGGTCACGCCCGAGCGTCGCGTGATCTCGGCCGCTGTCGTCGCCTGGTAGCCGACCTGGGCGATGCTGTCGACGACCGCCGCGGGGATCTTGGCGCGCGTCTCGGCCGTGCGCTGCGCGTGCGTGCGTCGCGCGCGCGGCTGCTGCGGTAGCTCGAGGCGGGTCGCGTCGGCCACGCCGATCCTACTCGCCGGCCTTTTTCTGCTCGGCGCGCAGCCTGGCGAGCACCGTAGAGGCGATTGCTGCGCCCGGCCAGCCACCGTAGTGAGCGACGTGCAGGATCAACTCGTCGAGCTCGTCAGCGGCGAGGTCTCCGCTCTTGAGCGCTCCCGAGAAGTGGAGCGTCAGCGCCATCTCGTTGCCGAAACCGATCAGGACGGTCAGCGTGATCAACCGTCGCTCGCGCGTGCCGAGGCCGGGCCGTGACCACAGGTCGGCGAACAAATGGTCGAACGTCTGCTCGAGGAAGGGGCTTTCGTCCGTCACCGGAGGCGCGAACGTCATGACCTTCTCGAACCATTCGGCTCCTTTCTTTCTCTTCTCGCTGGTCGCCATTGTCGTCGCTCCTTGTACGTTCGTCTTCGTTGCGTCGGTTGATTCGGGGCGGGGGCGTCAGCGGCGCCGGGGATCGTCGACCGCGTACACGCGCGCCATGAGCTGCGCGCACAGCCCCGTAGCGGGCAGCGCCACGCCGTTCTCGCGTGCGTACTGCAGCGTGATTGTGAGGTCCTTCTCTGCCAGCGTCATGAAGCCCCGCATGTGCTCCTGGAAGCCCGCGTCCGAGCGCACGTCGTCGGGCAGGCGGTGCAGCGCGGCGAACGCAACCTGCTGCTCGCCCATGTTTCCATTCGAGCGCGCTACTTCTTCGAGCGCGTCGAAGGAGAGGCCCGACTCGCGAGCGAGCAAAGATGCCTCGAACGTTGCGAGGAAGCCGAGGTAGGTCATCAGATTGTTGCAGAGCTTGGTCGCGGCGCCGGTGCCGAGCTTGCCGGTGTGGACGACGAGTTTGGCTGATGTTTCGAAAATCGGTTTGCAGCGCTCTACGTCGTCGTCGGCGCCGCCGACCATGTAGGTGAGCGTACCCTGCTCGGCGCCGGACTGGCCGCCGGTGATGCAGGCATCGACCAGGCGCACGCCGCTGTCGACCGCACGTTCGGCGATGTCGGTGACGGTCGAGGGTAGCACGGTGCTGTGGACGGCGATCACGGTGCCGGCAGCGGCACCGGCGAGGAGCCCGTCCTCCGCGCAAATCACGTTGCGGACGTCGGTGTCGTCGCGCACGCAGAGCCCGACCACGTCGCAGCGGCCCGCCAGCTCGCGCGGCGAGCCGGCCGCGCGAGCGCCGGCAGCCTCGAGTTCTGCCATCGGCCCGGCGGCGACGTCGAAGACGGTCGTCTCGAAGCCGGCCTCGACCAGCCGCAGGGCCATGGGCGTCCCGATGTTGCCGAGCCCGATGAAACCCGCACGAATCGCACTCTCCCGATCCTTCGTCATGCCGGGTCTAGTATCTGCATTTTGCCTTGTACGCAATATGTAAATGAGCTAGGTTCCCCGGCCATGGCAGAGACAGCCGAAGCGCAGGCGCTCGTTTACAACCCGTATTCGTACGAGATTCACGAGGACCCGTATCCGGTCTACGAGCGCCTGCGGGCCGAGGCGCCCGTCTATCGCAACGAGGAGGTCGGCATCTGGGCGCTCTCGCGCCACGCCGACGTGCTGGCCGGCTTTCGTGACACCGTGCGCATGTCGAACTGGCTCGGCGTGTCGATCGAGCCGTCGGCGTCGGTGCCCGAGGCGGCTCGCACGACGTCCTTCCTCGGGATGGATCCGCCGCGCCACGATCAGATCCGCGCGCTGGTCTCGCGGGCGCTCACGCCGCGGCGGGTCTCGGCGCTCGAGGCGCGGATGCGCGAGCTGACGGTCTCCTGTCTCGAGTCCTTCGAAGGGGAGGGGCGCTGCGACTTCATCGCCGATTTCGCGGGCATCCTTCCGATGGCGGTCATCAGCGAGTTGATGGGTGTACCGGAGGCCGACCGCGACTGGCTGCGCGAGCGCGCCGACACGGTGCTGCACCGCGAGCCGGACATGCTCGACGTGCCGCCGGCCGGCGCTCAGGCCTCGTTCGATATCTTCGAGTACTTCGCGCGCTTCATCGAGGAGCGCCGCAAGCAGCCGGCCGACGATCTCACGGGCGCGCTCATGGAGGCGGAGATCGAGGGCAAGCGTCTCTGCGATGAAGAGGTGACGGGCTTCCTGTTCCTCATGATCATCGCCGGCAACGAGACGACCACTAAGATGCTCGGCAACGCGCTGTACTGGCTCTGGCGCAACCCGAACCAGCGCGATCTCGTCGCTGCCGACCCGTCGCTCATCTCGCGCTGGGTCGAGGAGACCCTGCGTTACGACAATTCGACGCAGGCGCTCAAACGTACACTGACCACGGACCTCGATCTGCACGGCGTTCGCATGCACGACGGCGACAAGGTCATGCTGCTCATCGGTTCGGCCAATCGTGACGAGGAGATCTTCCCCCAGGCTGACCGCTTCGACATCATGCGCGACACGACCAGCATGCTCTCATTCGGCCACGGCACCCATTTCTGTCTCGGCGCATCGCTGGCCCGTCTCGAAGGACGGGTGGTGCTCGAGGAGATGTGGCCGCGTATGCCGGATTTCGAGGTCCTGCCCGACGGCATCGAACGGGTCCACTCGGTGAACGTGCGCGGCTTCGCGCGCTTGCCCGTCGAGTTCCGCACGCGGTGAAGGGTGGCGCAGACAAGGTCTCGGCGGGCCCGGACGTCCGCACGGCGCTCGTCACCGGGGCTTCGACGGGAATCGGCGCCGCGATCGCGCGAGCGTTCGGGCGGCTCGGATGGTCGGTCGCGATCGGCGCGCGCCGCGTCGATCGTCTCGATCCCGTGGCCCGCGACGTCAAGGCGGCGGGCGGCCGCGTGTTCTCGCGCCCGCTCGATATCTCCGACGCCGCATCGGTCGATGCGTTCTTCGACGGCGCCGAGGCGGTGTTCGGCCCCCTCGAAGTGGTCGTCAACAACGCCGGTATCGGCATCCCCGGCAGGCTGCAGGACCTGACGGTCGAAGAGATCCAGGCCGAGATCGGTGTCGACCTGATCGGTCCGATGCTGGTGTCGCGACGCGCTCTGCCCTCGATGGTCGAGCGCCGGCGCGGCGAGCTCGTCTTCATCACCTCGGCGAACACCGTTGCGCCGCGCCCCTCGCAGATCGGATACACGGCCAGCAAGGCCGGAGTGGAGGCAGTGGCGCGCACGCTCAAGATGGAGCTCGAGGGTAGCGGCGTGCGCTCGATCATCGTGCGTCCGGGGCCGACGCTCACCGATTTTGCGGGCGACTGGGAGCCAGGGCGTGTCGACCGACTCATGGAGAGCTGGGAGGGCTGGGGTCTCACGCGTCACGGTGGCTTACTCCAGCCCGAGGACATCGCGGCGGCGGTGGTCACGGCGGTGACCGCACCGGCGCACGTGCACCTGAACGAGATCCAGATCGATCCGCTCGCGCCGCGCGAGTAGCGGCGCCAGTCGCTCACCACTGGGAAAATTCCGCAGCAGGAGAGGCGAGATGACCACGAAGAACGCAACCGGGAGCATGGCGATGGGCGAGCCCCGCAATCTCATCGACGGCAAGCTCGTCGACTCGTCGAGCGGCGCGACGTTCGACAATATCAACCCCGCCACGGAAGAGGTCATCGGAGTGTGCGCCGACGGCACGCTCGAGGACCTCTCGCGGGCCGTCGGCGCCGCCCGCCGTGCTTTCGACGACACGGACTGGCCGACGAATCCCACGTTGCGCAAGAAATGCATCCTCCAGCTCTGCGACGCCATGCAGGAGGCAAAGGAAGAGCTTCGCCAGGTCGTCGTCGCCGAGGCCGGCTCGCCCCTCTTGCTGACCTACGCCGTGCAGGTCGACACCTACCTCGATCAGATGCCGTACTGGGCCGAGCTCGCCGACGAGTTCCTTTACGAGCGTGAGATGCCCAGCGTCGCGTTCATGGGGCAGCCTCAGCGCAGGCTCCTCCGGCGCGAGGCGACGGGGGTGGTCGGCGCCATCACGCCGTGGAACTTCCCGCTCTATCTCAACCTGGCCAAGATCGGGCCGGCGCTGGCGTCGGGTTGTACGCTGGTGCTCAAGCCCGCGACGGTAACGCCGTGGAGCGCGACGATTCTCGGGCGCCTGGCTGCCGAGAAGACCGACATGCCGCCGGGCGTCTTCAATGTAGTCACCAGCTCCGACCACGCCGTGGCCGAGGCGCTGTGTACGGACCCGCGCGTGGATCTATTGACGTTCACCGGCTCCACGCAGGTCGGTCGCCGCATCATGGAGCTGGGCTCGTCGACGGTGAAGAAGGTGTTCCTCGAGCTCGGCGGAAAGTCGGCGAACATCATTCTCGACGATCTGGACATGCGAAAGGCGCTGGCCGATGTCGCGACCGTCTGCACGCACTCGGGCCAGGGTTGCGCGCTGCCCACGCGGTTGCTGCTGCCACGCTCGAAGTACGAGGAAGGCGTCGAGGTCGCCCGGGCGGCGTTCGAGAGCTTCAGCTACGGCGACCCGCTCGATATGAGGAATCTGCAGGGACCGCAGGTGAGCAAGCGGCAGCAGGAAACCGTGCTGGCCTACATAGAGAAGGGCAAGCGAGAGGGCGCGCGTTTGGTGACGGGCGGCGGGGTTCCCGCGCATCTTCCGAAGGGCTACTACGTGGAGCCGACGCTGTTCGCCGACGTGGATCCTGACTCGACGATCGCGCAGGAAGAGATCTTCGGTCCGGTGCTCGCGATCATCCCGTTCGAGGACGACGATGACGCCGTACGCATCGCCAACAACTCGATCTACGGCCTTTCCGGCGCGATCAAGTCGGCCAGCGAGGAGAGGGCGCTGTCGGTCGCGCGGCGTGTACGCACGGGGACGCTCGGCGTGAACAACGCGCAATGGTTCCATGTAGACACCCCATTCGGCGGCTATCGCCAGAGCGGGCTCGGGCGTGAGAACGGCGTGCAGGGCTTCGAGGAGTACCTCGAGACGAAGGTCATCGCGCTCCCCGGCGGTTGAGGCGGGTACGGAAGTGAAATAGCGGTCGCGCCTCCGCCTCGATACGCAGTATCATAATCGTTGGTCGGTCGTCCGACCGCTCAAAGGAGTATGTTAGTGCTGACGCTCGTTCTCGCCTCGGCAGCAGCCGGTGCCGCCGCCTACGCCGCGTACCGCTGCCCTCGCTCGTTCCGAGCGTATTCGGAATCGCTCCGCAACCTGTCGCTGCTCGTCGGCATCGTGCTCCTGGTCTGGAATCTCGCGGTCGCCGTCACGGTC
>SPBQ01000513.1 GCA_004525875.1 Myxococcales bacterium | reverse complement strand
GTGTCCGAGTTGCCCGCGCCGTCGTCGCACCCCTCGCCGCCGTCGATCACGTCGTCGCCGCACACCGGAGCCGTGCAATCCGTACGGCAGGCGTCGGCCTGCGTGTCCGAGTTGCCCGCGCCGTCGTCGCACGCCTCGCCGGCCTGCGGCACGCCGTCGCCACACACCGGTACGGTCGTGCTCGTCGTGCTCGTGGTCGAGGTCGTGCTCGTCGTGCTCGCACTCGGATCGAAGCAGTCGATCGAGTCGATCACGACCGCGGGCGCCGGGACGATCGGGGCCGCGTTGCCGTCGGCCGCGTCGGTAACCGTGATCACGAAGTCACCCGGCAGAGGATCCACCAGGCCGGGCACGAACGCGCATCCGGCTACCAGCGTCGGCCCGGTGAAGGCGCCGAGCTTGATGATGGCGGCGATCAGCGACTGGCCGGCGTCGTCGTCGTTGAAAGTGGACAGCGAGTACTGAATATCTCCGGAGCAGGTGACGCTCGAGCCGTCGCCCTCGAAGGTCCCGTCGGTAGCCGAGTAGTCGACGTCGAACTGCAGCGAGGCTACCGAGACGGCGTCTGCGAGCGCGATGTCCACCAGGCACAGCCGCTCGCCCGCCAGCGTCGTGCTCGTGGTCGAGGTCGTCGTCGACGTCGAGCCGCCCCAGATCGTCGTGCTCGTCGTCGACCACGCGCAGGACAGGCTGCTGAGCGACACGCCGGGCGCCGGGACGATCGGCTGCGCGCCGCCATCGGCGGCGTCCGTCACGGTGATCGTGAAGTCACCGACCGTGGTTCCCGGATCGGCCGTCAGATCGCAGATGGCAACATCTGTCGGTCCGTTGAAGCTGAAGAACGAGAGGTAGGCCGTCGTCAGCGATCCCGCATCATTGTCGTTGAACGTCGTGATCGACCCCGTCGGGTCGGTGCAAGAGACGCCCGTCCCGCTGCCGTCGAAATCGACCGTCGCGCTCGGGTAGGTCACGTCGTACTGCAACGCGCCGATGGTGACGGCGTCATCGAGGTGAAAGACGGCGGTGCAATTGCCCGCCGCAGCCTCGCTGGCCGACAGAAGGGGAGCGGTCAGGAACGCGACGCAGATGAGCAAGCTACAAAGACAATGTCGAAACATGACGGATAAACCCCTGCAAGCAGTCGTGCATGACCAGCGAGACCGTGGTGGGCACGTGATGCAGGGAATCTTGCAAACGAACTGCCACACGTGAGGCACGCCGCGGGTAGCGCTTCGAACGAAGGCCTGAGGATCGATTTGCGGTTCGCAGCGCCGGGTGGACGCTACCTCTACTCGTCTCGAGGCCGGGATAACTTTGCCGCCGACGCGTGAGCGTCGCTCAAGCTGCGCGGCGTCGTGCGCGTGGCTGAGCAGGAGGGGTGACGTACCGATCGACGTGCAGAGCTGTATGACCAACCGCATGCGGCCGGTCCGCGAGCGGAGTCCGTTCTTGTCTTGGCCCAGCGGTCGACGACAGAGATTTATTTCCTCACGACCCGCTCGGGCCAGCGTCGACCGCTGGAGCCGTGGGCCCGGTCGTGGTCAGCTGGCGACCCGGCCGACCGGAAGGTGAATCGATGAGCGACCACGCTACCAGCAAGAACCCTCTCCTCGACCCTCGACCGGCGCCACGCTTCGAGGAGATCGAAGCCGCCCATGTCGAGCCCGCCGTGACGTCCCTGCTCACCGACCTCTCTGCAGCGCTCGACGCGCTCGAGAAGAGCGCCGGACGGACGCCGGAGCCGACCTGGGCATCGCTCGTCGAGCCGATCGAGCAGATCAGCGATCGCCTGGAGCGCTGCTGGGGAGTCGTCGGTCACCTGATGGGCGTGAAGAACGGGCCCGAGCTGCGCGCCGCCCAGGAGGCCGTACAGCCCGAGGTCGTGAAGTTCGGAACGCGGCTCGGTCAGAGCCGCCCGCTGTACGACGCGATCACGCGCCTGCGTAACGGCGAGGCGTGGAAGACCCTCGATCCAGCGCAGCACCGCATCGTCGAGCAGCTCCTCCTCGATGCGCGGCTCTCGGGCGTCGGTCTCGACGGCGCGGAGCGCGATAGTTTCAACGCGATCCAGCTCGATCTCGCCGAGCTCTCGACTCGCTTCAGCAACAACGTGCTCGACGCCACCAAGGCGTTCACGCTGGACCTGACACTGGAGGACGAGGTGAACGGCCTGCCACCGAGCGCCCGCGCGCTGGCGGCACGAGCTGCCCGCGAGGCCGGGAGCCCGGGCGCGACTCCCGAGAACGGGCCCTGGCGGATCACGCTCGACGCGCCGGCGCTCGGTCCCTTCCTCGAGCACGCGCGGCGCCGCGATCTGCGCGAGAAGCTCTACCGCGCTTACCTCACGCGCGCGAGCCAGGGCGAGACCGACAATACCGGACGGATCGAGCGCATCCTCGCGCTCAAGCAGGAACAGGCCGCGCTGCTCGGATTCGCAAGTGCCGCCGAGGCCAGCCTTGCGACCAAGATGGCGCCGGGCGTCGCGGCCGTCGACGCGCTCCTGGGCGAGCTGCGGACCGCGTCCTACGACGCCGCCGT
>SPBQ01000031.1 GCA_004525875.1 Myxococcales bacterium | reverse complement strand
GGAATTCCGATGCCGGTGTCGCCAATGGCGAACTCGACCATATCGACGCCGCCTTGCTCCGTCTTGCTAGCGACGAGTGTGATGACCCCTTCCTCGGTGAACTTGGCGGCGTTGCTGAGCAGATTGAACAGCGCTTGGCGGACCTTCGTGAGATCGGAGTGCATCTCCCCGAGCGACTCGTCGACATCCACCTCGAGACGGTTGGCCTTGCGATCCACCACTGACTGAATCGTGGCGACGACCTCCTCGATCATCGCCGGCACATCGAACGTTTCCAGATAGATATCCATCTTGCCGGCTTCGATCTTGGAGAGATCGAGAACGTCGTTGATCAAGGCGAGGAGGTGTTTGCCAGCCCCATGGATCTTCTTGAGGTCCGCAGCCGCGTCAGCGTTCCCGTCATCCTCCGCGTCCTCCATGAGCATCTCGCTGTAGCCGATGATCGCGTTCATCGGTGTGCGCAGCTCGTGACTCATGTTGGCGAGAAACAGGCTCTTGGCCTGACTTGCCCGTTCCGCCGCCGCGCTCGCCGCCGCGAGCTCTGCGGTCCGCTCGACGACGGTTTCTTCCAGATGGATGCGGTGCTTCTCGAGCTCTTCGTTCTGCTGCTGGATCTCCCGCATGAGCTGGTTGCGTGAACGCTGCCGCAGACGCTCGCGCTGTTGTGCGAGGAAGACGTCATCACAGGTGAAGGAAGGATCGGCCAGACGGATTCTGGCCAACATCCCCCAGGTCCCGTCGCCGGCGGCGGAAACTACGACGTTGTCGAAGAAGCGCTTGAGCAAGGTCGAATCGGGTTCGTTCAGCCAGCCACGAAAGGCGAGGCCGAGACGTGTGGCGTTGCTGTCCCCGTCGAGCCCGATCTCGACCCGCGCGCTGGTTCCGTTTCGCAGTAACGCGCGCGTTGTCTCCGAGGCGGCCATGGCCAGGCGGGTGGCCGTCACCGAGTCGTAGCGGAGGTCGAGCGCGAGCAGACGGATCTTGGAGCGCGCGCCGAGAATCGATTCGCGGGTCAGAATGTCGACCGACCCCAGCTCGATCACAGTCGGTACCTGAGCACGATACAGCCGGCCTCGTCGTGCCGTCTGCCGAAGCGCTTCACCTGCTGCGCGCCTCTCCGACGCGCGGGCCGATGAAGTTGGCGTGTTCCACCGGGAGGGTCACGGGCGCCACAGGACCACCGTGACGCGTGTTCCGCTGGCCGGCGTCGACTCGATCGCGAACTCGTCCATCAGGCGACGCACGCCGGGCAAGCCGAGTCCGAGGGTTCCGCCCGTGCTCACGTGGTCGCGCAGAGCGGCGTCTACGTCCTCGATTCCCGGTCCGGAGTCACGAGCGCTGAGCTCGACCCCGACCCGCGCCGGCTCGCGAAGGATGCGGACGGTGATCTCGCCGCGAACCGCGTACTTCAAGATGTTGCGGGCAAGCTCCGACGCCGCCGTCGTGATCCGGCTCTTCTTATCAACACGGAATTCGAGGCGAGCGGCGGCGTTCCCCGTCTCGATAATGGCACGCGTGACATCGGCCTCACCGGCGATGCGGATACGGAGCGTGTCGGCGCTCACGAGGTCTCCCGTCGCCGGCGTTCCCACGCCTCTTCGGCGACGGCTTCCGGCTCCTCCGAGCGGTCTCGTTCGCGATCGTCGAGCGCCTCAGCGGCTGCCGGTGTCGGGGGCGGCGGCTGCAGGATCCGGAACGCTTCCTCGAGGTCGAGCGTCGCTTCGATGCCGTCGATGTCGACACCCAGGTCGACGAGCGCCGAGACGACGCCGGGCCGCAGTCCGACCAGCACCGAGCGTGCCCCCATGAGCGAGGCCATCCGTGTGTATGCGCGCAGCGCCTCGAAGTCCTCGGCGTCCATCAGCTCGACGCCCGACAGATCCAGGATCACGCCCGCCGCACGGCAAGCCTGCAAGCGCTCGAGCAGCTCGCGCCGGAAGGCGGCCAGGAGCTCGTCGTGAAGATCGACCTGGATCGACGCGACCAGGCAGCCGCGGGTCTCCTGGATCGGGACCCGCGTGACGTCGGTGCCCCCGTACATATCGTCAGGTGGCCTGCCGGAGCGCCACGCCCGTCAGCCGGAACGCATTCTCGAGGGCATCGTGCAGGGTCGTCGTGGTGCTGATGGTTCCGACATCGATGCCGAGCTCGACGATCGTCTGCGCGATCGCGGCAGACACCCCGGAGATCAGGCACTCGCACCCCATCAGCTTCGTCGCCCTCGTGATCTTCATGAGATGATTCGCAACGGCGGTGTCGACAACGGCGACACCGCTTATGTCGAGGATGATGACCTGTGCGCGCGCCTCGGAGATCTTCGACAGCATGGCGTTCATGATGTCCATCGAGCGTTTCGAGTCGATGATGCCGACGATCGGAAGCATCAGGATGCCGCCCCAGATCGTCGTCACCGGAGTCGACATTTCCATCAGCGCCTTGCTCTGCTGCGAGATCAGATCGCTCGTAACGTTGGAGAACTCTTCGATCACGATCCCCGAGTCGAAATGCATGAGTCGCGTCATGCTATTGATTGCGGCGGGCAGCTCACGCTTGGGAAGATCCGATTTCGCGAGAGCTTCGCCGAAGATGTTCCAGGAGACGTTGGTGGCGGCCAGGTAGACCTGCGGCGGGAGCCCGATGCGGGCGTGCGTTTTGCCCACCACTCGTCGCTATGCAAGGTATTCCTCGTCGACGCAGCCGCGGAAGAACGAGCGCCAGTAGCGCTCCTGAAGCTTCTTTACACGTTCCACGCTGCCGGAATCGCTGAAGAACTCGGCGAAGAACGCTTGTTCCTCGAGCCACTCGTAGAAGCGATCGATGTGTGAGGGGAGATCGTCGAGAATGTGGGAGCCGATGCTGGCGACGCGTTCGAGATCATCGGCGCTTACCTTGTACATCTCGAGAAGCTCGGAGGCCTTGGATGCGCCTCCGGCGGTCCTCATTTCGATGGCGACGGTCATAGTTCGGGGTCCGCCGAAGTTCACAATTTGGCCGCCGTGCGGCGGTGGCTCCTGGCCAACGAATAACGCGAAACTCGCTATCCTCATATGTTCCCGGCCTAGCGTCAAACGAGTTCACGGCAGCTGCGCGACCGCAGTATGCGTCTGCGCATGGGCACCGCGGGGGCATGGATCTCAGACGCCGCAGTCGGTGCTTTGTGCTACGCTGGTAGGATGATCGAGATTTTCGACCTCCTCGACCAGACTCTGCTGTTGCATTCGGCGACGTCGATTCTGTGCGGCGGCGTCGTCGGTCTCGAGCGCCAGCTTCGCGGCAAAGCCATCGGCATTCGCACCAGCATTCTGATCTGTCTCGGCACCCAAGTCTTCGTCGGCCTGGGCGCCAGCATGGCGAACGAGCTCGCGGATTCCACGCGCGTGCTCGGTCAGGTCGTGACCGGGATCGGCTTCCTGGGCGCCGGTGTCATTCTGTCGAGGGGCGGCGAGATCACCGGCGTCACCTCGGCGTCGGTGGTCTGGGTGCTGGCTGCGATTGGCAGCACGATCGGGGCCGGTAATCTCATCGCTGCCATCACACTGGCTGTGCTGACCGTGGTGATCTTGATCGGAGCGCGATTCGTCGAGTCGCTGTTCAAGCGGGTCGCCGGTGGATCCGACGAGCCGGATACCGAGTCGGACGGCTAGGAGCCTCGGGAATCGCCTCCAGGCTGATGTTCTGGCTACCCTCCAACACCCGATAGCGCGCGTTCCATACGCGTCGAGGCCTCGGGTTGTCATTGCGTGCGCTCGCAACTGCGTGCGGCGGGCCCGAAACCCTCGTTTGACAAGGTCCCAGGCCGCGGCAATCCTCCCCAATAGAACGTGTTCTAGCCTGCCGCCGTACGCGCGCGTTCTACCTTTATATACAGGAGCACAGCCGTGGATTTCGAGTTCAGCCCGGAAGAGCAGGCCTACCAGGACGAGGTCACCGAGTTCCTCAGGCAGAACCACGACCCCGTCGTCATGGATCCTACCCGGGAGAATTTCACGCAGCTCGTCGATACGCCTGAGCGGCGCGCGTTCATGAGGAAGCTGGCCGCCAAGGGCTGGCTCGGCATGACGTGGCCGAAGGAGTACGGCGGCCAGGAGAAGGACGGAATCTACGAGTTCATCCTGAACGAGTCGCTGGCACGGTGGGCGGCGCCGCAGATCGGCAAGGGCGTCGGCATCAGCGGCAAGACGCTCATTCGCCATGGCAGTGACTTCCTCAAGCAGAAGTTCCTTCCCCAGATTCTCAACGCCGAGGTCGATTTCGCGGTGGGCTACAGCGAGCCGCAGGCCGGCTCCGATGCCGCCAACATGCAGCTCAAGGCCGTGCGCGACGGCGATGGCTGGCGCCTGAACGGTCAGAAGATCTGGACCACATCGGCTCACTTCGTCGACTGGTACTGGTTCGGCGCGCGTACCGATCCCGATGCGCCCAAGCACCACGGGATCAGCCTGTTCTTGTTGCCGATGAACGATCCAGGTCTCGAGATCCAGAGCATGCCGACGATCGGCAAGGACATCACCAACCAGGTCTTCTTCGACAACGTCTACATCGGCGACGAGTACCGGGTGGGCGAGCTCAACAAGGGGTTCCAGTACATCTCGGAAGCGCTCGATCTGGAGCGCTTCACGATGTTCACGTTCTCGCCGATCGAGGAGCGCACGAAGCTGCTCTGTGAGTACGCGCGTAGCGCTACGATGGACGGCACGCCGCTGCGCGAGGATCCTGTCGTCCGTCAGAAGATCGCCCAGGCCATCACGCAGACAGAAGTGGCACGGGTGCTCGGGTTGCGTTTCGTGGCGGCGTCGGTCAAGGGCGACAAGCCGCCGACCAACGAGGCTTCCGAGTACAAGCTCTACGCCACGAACCTCTCCCAGCGGATCTGTAACGTCGCACTCGACGTGATCGGCAGCGAGGGGCATATCCGCGTCGATACCGAGGAGGCCCCGCTCGGCGGGCGCTTCGAGGGTGCGTACCGCTGCACCGTGGTGGAGACGATCGGTGGCGGCGCCTCGGAGATCCAGAAGAACATCATTGCGCGGCGCAAGCTCGGGCTGCCGAAGAACTTCTGATCGCGATGGTCGCTGCTGCGGCGCCGCCGGCGCTCGAAGGCATCACGGTTCTCGATTTCGCCAGCGTCGGCCCGGCCGCGCGCTGCTCGCGGATCCTTGCCGACTACGGCGCGCAGGTTGTGAAGCTCGGGCCCCCACCGAAGCAGGGCGCCAAGCAGATCCAGCCGCCGTTCCACAGCTACGGCGCCGGGCGTGGGTTCAAGCGCGCGCAGATCGATCTGAAGGCTCCCGACGGCAAGGACGCGTTCCTGCGCCTCGCGGCCAGGGCGGACGTCGTCATCGAAAGCTTCCGGCCCGGCGTGGTCGACCGGCTGGGGATCGGATACGCCGATGTGCGCGCGGTCAACGACCGCATCATCTATTGCTCGACGAGCGGCTACGGGCAGGACGGCCCGTCCGCGAAGCGCGCCGGCCACGATCTCAACTACCTGGCACTGGGCGGCTATCTCGCGTGCACGACGCCGCGTGGCGACGAGGGGCCGCCGATCCCCGGCGCGACGGTTGCCGACAGTGCGGCCGGCGGCATGCATGCCGCCGGCCGCACTGTCGGCAACCGTCGCGCCGGGGATCGGCGGCCCCTCGTCGCCACGCGGCGTCGTGCACGCGAGATAGCCGCCCAGTGCCAGGTAGTTGAGATCGTGGCCGGCGCGCTTCGCGGACGGGCCGTCCTGCCCGTAGCCGCTCGTCGAGCAATAGATGATGCGGTCGTTGACCGCGCGCACATCGGCGTATCCGATCCCCAGCCGGTCGACCACGCCGGGCCGGAAGCTTTCGATGACGACGTCCGCCCTGGCCGCGAGGCGCAGGAACGCGTCCTTGCCGTCGGGAGCCTTCAGATCGATCTGCGCGCGCTTGAACCCACGCCCGGCGCCGTAGCTGTGGAACGGCGGCTGGATCTGCTTGGCGCCCTGCTTCGGTGGGGGCCCGAGCTTCACAACCTGCGCGCCGTAGTCGGCAAGGATCCGCGAGCAGCGCGCGGCCGGGCCGACGCTGGCGAAATCGAGAACCGTGATGCCTTCGAGCGCCGGCGGCGCCGCAGCAGCGACCATCGCGATCAGAAGTTCTTCGGCAGCCCGAGCTTGCGCCGCGCAATGATGTTCTTCTGGATCTCCGAGGCGCCGCCACCGATCGTCTCCACCACGGTGCAGCGGTACGCACCCTCGAAGCGCCCGCCGAGCGGGGCCTCCTCGGTATCGACGCGGATATGCCCCTCGCTGCCGATCACGTCGAGTGCGACGTTACAGATCCGCTGGGAGAGGTTCGTGGCGTAGAGCTTGTACTCGGAAGCCTCGTTGGTCGGCGGCTTGTCGCCCTTGACCGACGCCGCCACGAAACGCAACCCGAGCACCCGTGCCACTTCTGTCTGCGTGATGGCCTGGGCGATCTTCTGACGGACGACAGGATCCTCGCGCAGCGGCGTGCCGTCCATCGTAGCGCTACGCGCGTACTCACAGAGCAGCTTCGTGCGCTCCTCGATCGGCGAGAACGTGAACATCGTGAAGCGCTCCAGATCGAGCGCTTCCGAGATGTACTGGAACCCCTTGTTGAGCTCGCCCACCCGGTACTCGTCGCCGATGTAGACGTTGTCGAAGAAGACCTGGTTGGTGATGTCCTTGCCGATCGTCGGCATGCTCTGGATCTCGAGACCTGGATCGTTCATCGGCAACAAGAACAGGCTGATCCCGTGGTGCTTGGGCGCATCGGGATCGGTACGCGCGCCGAACCAGTACCAGTCGACGAAGTGAGCCGATGTGGTCCAGATCTTCTGACCGTTCAGGCGCCAGCCATCGCCGTCGCGCACGGCCTTGAGCTGCATGTTGGCGGCATCGGAGCCGGCCTGCGGCTCGCTGTAGCCCACCGCGAAATCGACCTCGGCGTTGAGAATCTGGGGAAGGAACTTCTGCTTGAGGAAGTCACTGCCATGGCGAATGAGCGTCTTGCCGCTGATGCCGACGCCCTTGCCGATCTGCGGCGCCGCCCACCGTGCCAGCGACTCGTTCAGGATGAACTCGTAGATTCCGTCCTTCTCCTGGCCGCCGTACTCCTTCGGCCACGTCATGCCGAGCCAGCCCTTGGCGGCCAGCTTCCTCATGAACGCGCGCCGCTCAGGCGTATCGACGAGCTGCGTGAAATTCTCCCGGGTAGGATCCATGACGACGGGGTCGTGGTTCTGCCTGAGGAACTCGGTGACCTCGTCCTGGTAGGCCTGCTCTTCCGGGCTGAACTCGAAATCCACGGCTGTGCTCCTGTATATAAAGGTAGAACGCGCGCGTACGGCGGCAGGCTAGAACACGTTCTATTGGGGAGGATTGCCGCGGCCTGGGACCTTGTCAAACGAGGGTTTCGGGCCCGCCGCACGCAGTTGCGAGCGCACGCAATGACAACCCGAGGCCTCGACGCGTATGGAACGCGCGCTATCGGGTGTTGGAGGGTAGCCAGAACATCAGCCTGGAGGCGATTCCCGAGGCTCCTAGCCGTCCGACTCGGTATCCGGCTCGTCGGATCCACCGGCGACCCGCTTGAACAGCGACTCGACGAATCGCGCTCCGATCAAGATCACCACGGTCAGCACAGCCAGTGTGATGGCAGCGATGAGATTACCGGCCCCGATCGTGCTGCCAATCGCAGCCAGCACCCAGACCACCGACGCCGAGGTGACGCCGGTGATCTCGCCGCCCCTCGACAGAATGACACCGGCGCCCAGGAAGCCGATCCCGGTCACGACCTGACCGAGCACGCGCGTGGAATCCGCGAGCTCGTTCGCCATGCTGGCGCCCAGGCCGACGAAGACTTGGGTGCCGAGACAGATCAGAATGCTGGTGCGAATGCCGATGGCTTTGCCGCGAAGCTGGCGCTCGAGACCGACGACGCCGCCGCACAGAATCGACGTCGCCGAATGCAACAGCAGAGTCTGGTCGAGGAGGTCGAAAATCTCGATCATCCTACCAGCGTAGCACAAAGCACCGACTGCGGCGTCTGAGATCCATGCCCCCGCGGTGCCCATGCGCAGACGCATACTGCGGTCGCGCAGCTGCCGTGAACTCGTTTGACGCTAGGCCGGGAACATATGAGGATAGCGAGTTTCGCGTTATTCGTTGGCCAGGAGCCACCGCCGCACGGCGGCCAAATTGTGAACTTCGGCGGACCCCGAACTATGACCGTCGCCATCGAAATGAGGACCGCCGGAGGCGCATCCAAGGCCTCCGAGCTTCTCGAGATGTACAAGGTAAGCGCCGATGATCTCGAACGCGTCGCCAGCATCGGCTCCCACATTCTCGACGATCTCCCCTCACACATCGATCGCTTCTACGAGTGGCTCGAGGAACAAGCGTTCTTCGCCGAGTTCTTCAGCGATTCCGGCAGCGTGGAACGTGTAAAGAAGCTTCAGGAGCGCTACTGGCGCTCGTTCTTCCGCGGCTGCGTCGACGAGGAATACCTTGCATAGCGACGAGTGGTGGGCAAAACGCACGCCCGCATCGGGCTCCCGCCGCAGGTCTACCTGGCCGCCACCAACGTCTCCTGGAACATCTTCGGCGAAGCTCTCGCGAAATCGGATCTTCCCAAGCGTGAGCTGCCCGCCGCAATCAATAGCATGACGCGACTCATGCATTTCGACTCGGGGATCGTGATCGAAGAGTTCTCCAACGTTACGAGCGATCTGATCTCGCAGCAGAGCAAGGCGCTGATGGAAATGTCGACTCCGGTGACGACGATCTGGGGCGGCATCCTGATGCTTCCGATCGTCGGCATCATCGACTCGAAACGCTCGATGGACATCATGAACGCCATGCTGTCGAAGATCTCCGAGGCGCGCGCACAGGTCATCATCCTCGACATAAGCGGTGTCGCCGTTGTCGACACCGCCGTTGCGAATCATCTCATGAAGATCACGAGGGCGACGAAGCTGATGGGGTGCGAGTGCCTGATCTCCGGGGTGTCTGCCGCGATCGCGCAGACGATCGTCGAGCTCGGCATCGATGTCGGAACCATCAGCACCACGACGACCCTGCACGATGCCCTCGAGAATGCGTTCCGGCTGACGGGCGTGGCGCTCCGGCAGGCCACCTGACGATATGTACGGGGGCACCGACGTCACGCGGGTCCCGATCCAGGAGACCCGCGGCTGCCTGGTCGCGTCGATCCAGGTCGATCTTCACGACGAGCTCCTGGCCGCCTTCCGGCGCGAGCTGCTCGAGCGCTTGCAGGCTTGCCGTGCGGCGGGCGTGATCCTGGATCTGTCGGGCGTCGAGCTGATGGACGCCGAGGACTTCGAGGCGCTGCGCGCATACACACGGATGGCCTCGCTCATGGGGGCACGCTCGGTGCTGGTCGGACTGCGGCCCGGCGTCGTCTCGGCGCTCGTCGACCTGGGTGTCGACATCGACGGCATCGAAGCGACGCTCGACCTCGAGGAAGCGTTCCGGATCCTGCAGCCGCCGCCCCCGACACCGGCAGCCGCTGAGGCGCTCGACGATCGCGAACGAGACCGCTCGGAGGAGCCGGAAGCCGTCGCCGAAGAGGCGTGGGAACGCCGGCGACGGGAGACCTCGTGAGCGCCGACACGCTCCGTATCCGCATCGCCGGTGAGGCCGATGTCACGCGTGCCATTATCGAGACGGGGAACGCCGCCGCTCGCCTCGAATTCCGTGTTGATAAGAAGAGCCGGATCACGACGGCGGCGTCGGAGCTTGCCCGCAACATCTTGAAGTACGCGGTTCGCGGCGAGATCACCGTCCGCATCCTTCGCGAGCCGGCGCGGGTCGGGGTCGAGCTCAGCGCTCGTGACTCCGGACCGGGAATCGAGGACGTAGACGCCGCTCTGCGCGACCACGTGAGCACGGGCGGAACCCTCGGACTCGGCTTGCCCGGCGTGCGTCGCCTGATGGACGAGTTCGCGATCGAGTCGACGCCGGCCAGCGGAACACGCGTCACGGTGGTCCTGTGGCGCCCGTGACCCTCCCGGTGGAACACGCCAACTTCATCGGCCCGCGCGTCGGAGAGGCGCGCAGCAGGTGAAGCGCTTCGGCAGACGGCACGACGAGGCCGGCTGTATCGTGCTCAGGTACCGACTGTGATCGAGCTGGGGTCGGTCGACATTCTGACCCGCGAATCGATTCTCGGCGCGCGCTCCAAGATCCGTCTGCTCGCGCTCGACCTCCGCTACGACTCGGTGACGGCCACCCGCCTGGCCATGGCCGCCTCGGAGACAACGCGCGCGTTACTGCGAAACGGAACCAGCGCGCGGGTCGAGATCGGGCTCGACGGGGACAGCAACGCCACACGTCTCGGCCTCGCCTTTCGTGGCTGGCTGAACGAACCCGATTCGACCTTGCTCAAGCGCTTCTTCGACAACGTCGTAGTTTCCGCCGCCGGCGACGGGACCTGGGGGATGTTGGCCAGAATCCGTCTGGCCGATCCTTCCTTCACCTGTGATGACGTCTTCCTCGCACAACAGCGCGAGCGTCTGCGGCAGCGTTCACGCAACCAGCTCATGCGGGAGATCCAGCAGCAGAACGAAGAGCTCGAGAAGCACCGCATCCATCTGGAAGAAACCGTCGTCGAGCGGACCGCAGAGCTCGCGGCGGCGAGCGCGGCGGCGGAACGGGCAAGTCAGGCCAAGAGCCTGTTTCTCGCCAACATGAGTCACGAGCTGCGCACACCGATGAACGCGATCATCGGCTACAGCGAGATGCTCATGGAGGACGCGGAGGATGACGGGAACGCTGACGCGGCTGCGGACCTCAAGAAGATCCATGGGGCTGGCAAACACCTCCTCGCCTTGATCAACGACGTTCTCGATCTCTCCAAGATCGAAGCCGGCAAGATGGATATCTATCTGGAAACGTTCGATGTGCCGGCGATGATCGAGGAGGTCGTCGCCACGATTCAGTCAGTGGTGGATCGCAAGGCCAACCGTCTCGAGGTGGATGTCGACGAGTCGCTCGGGGAGATGCACTCCGATCTCACGAAGGTCCGCCAAGCGCTGTTCAATCTGCTCAGCAACGCCGCCAAGTTCACCGAGGAAGGGGTCATCACACTCGTCGCTAGCAAGACGGAGCAAGGCGGCGTCGATATGGTCGAGTTCGCCATTGGCGACACCGGCATCGGAATTCC
>SPBQ01000533.1 GCA_004525875.1 Myxococcales bacterium | reverse complement strand
GAGCGCGACCGCCCGAAGTGCCAGCGCGGCTGGCCGCCCTCGCCGTGATCGGCTAGCCTCTCGCAGCGATGCCGATCGATCTAGCGAGCCGATGGCACTGGATCTTCGACCTGGACGGAACTCTCACCGTGCCGGCCCACGACTTCGACGAGATCCGCCGCATGTTCGGGCTCCCCGAAGGCCGCGGTATCCTCGAGTCGCTCGACGCCCTACCACCGGCGCGCGCCGAGGTGCTGCGAGCGGGACTCGACGAGTACGAGTACGAGCTCGCCGCTGCCTCGGTCGTAGCCGAGGGCGCAGCCGCGCTGCTCGAAACGCTCGCGGGCGCCGACGTGCGCACGGGCATCGTCACGCGCAACAGCCTTCGAAACGTCGAGTGCACGCTCGTGGCGATCGGCCTTGCCGACCACTTCGCGCTCGACTACGTCGTGACGCGCGACTGCCCACGTTCGCGACCCAAGCCGCACCCCGACGGCATCCTTTACCTGCTCGAGTCCTGGGGCGCCGACGCCCGCAGCGCAGTGATGGTCGGAAACCATGTGATAGACGTCGAGGCCGGCCGTGCGGCCGGCGCCGCCACGGTGCTCGTTGCCGCAAGCGACGAGCCACCGACGGCCGATCTGACTGTCGAGAGCCTCGGCGATCTCGTCGCCATGCTGACCAACGGCGGTGGAGCCGTAAGCGCCAGGAGCACCTTTCGATGAACGAGGTAACGGTTGGCTACCAGGACGGCTGCCTCCATCCACTGGTGGTTTCGAAGACGGGGATGCGACTGGCACGGATGATGGGCGCTCGCGCGATCTGGGCACCGGACCACTTCATGGGGTTCGCGCCGAAGTGGCTGTGGACGCCGGACAACGTCCCCGCCGCACGCGTCATCCACTCGATGGACGCGCTGTTCGATCCGGTCCCGCTGCTCACCTACGCGGCCGTCAAACATCGTAAGATGTGGATCGGCACCTCGGTCACCGAGCCGATTCGCCGCCATCCGATGTCGCTCGCCCAGACCTTCGTGACGCTCGACCATATCTCGCGTGGCCGCGCGATCCTCGGCATCGGCAACGGGCTGCGCGAGAACACGGAACCGTACGGTTTCGCCACGGACAAGCGCGTCGGGCGTCTCCAGGAGGCGCTCGGCTTGATCCGGACGCTGTGGAACAGCCGCGGCCGGCCCGTCGACTTCGAGGGCAAGTTCTGGACGTTGAAGGATGCGGTGTTCGACCTGCCGCTCTTCAAGAACAAGCCTCCGCGAATGTTCGTCGGCGCGCACTTCCCGCGCATGCTGCGCCTGTGCGGCCGCTTCGCGGACGGCTGGCTCCCGGGAGAAAAGGTGGCCGGCGCCGAGTACGGCGCGCGCCTCGACGTGATCCGCGCGAGCGCAGAACAGGCCAAGCGGCCACTCGACACGTTCGTGGCATCGCAGACGCTGATGTGCGTGATCGGCGAAAGCCGCGACGAGATCCTCGAGAAGGCGCTCGGCAACAAGTACTGCGCCTACATGGCGCTCGGCTTGCCGCCCGCGGTGTGGCGCGAGCACAGCGCCGAACATCCTCTCTCCGACCAGGAGGCCGGCTTCCTCGAGATCGTCCCTTCGCGCGTCACCGAGGAACACGTCGAGAAGGCACAGGCGCAGCTCAGTCCCGCGCTTCTCGATCGGCTGTTCTACATGGGATCGACCCGGGACATCGTGGCCGAGGCCGCACCGCTGGCCGAGGCCGGCTGCAGCCATTTCATCATCGCGAACATGGGCGCGGCGTTCACCGACCGCGGCACGAAGAATTTCTGGGACATGGGACGGCTCATCCGAGGACTCGGCGCGCTCGAAGCTCCGCCTCTCTGACCGTGCTCGCTGCCGGCCAGGGATCAGCTCCGACCGGTCGTGAGAATGATCTTGCCTCGGGCCTTACGCGTGATGAGGCCATTGAGGGCATCGGCCACCTGCTCGAGCGGATAGGTCGCGCAGACGTGCGGCTTGAGCTTGCCCTCGGCGTACAGCGCGCCGAGCTCTGCGATGTTACGCGCGTTCTCCTCCGGCTCACGGCCCGTGAACGCTCCCCAGAACACACCCACCACCTGGCAGCCCTTCAGCAGGACCAGATTCACCGGGAGCTCGGGGATCCTACCGCTCGCGAATCCGATGATGAGCAAGCGCCCCTGCCAGTTGATGCACCGGATGGCCTGGTCGAAGTAGTCACCGCCAACCGCGTCGTAGATGACGTCGGCGCCCTGCCCT
>SPBQ01000126.1 GCA_004525875.1 Myxococcales bacterium | reverse complement strand
CTCATACCCCACGCTTGCATCCCAGCCCCGGCTCCCGTACCCCCGTCCAATCCTGTACGACAATCGCGAGGAGAAACCTGCCCGATGCTCACATCATCACGCGTTCCCAAGGCCGCGGTCGCCGCACTGGTGGCCATCGCGCTGCCGACCGTCCTGCTCACCAGCACGGCTGCCGCCCAGGAGCAGTCCGCCGCGCGCAAGCTCGGCCGCGGCGCGGCCGGCGTCGGGACAGGCGTACTCGAGATTCCCGGCAACATGTACCAGACCGGCAGCACCGACGGCGCGCTGGCCGGCGCGACGCTCGGCCTCGGGCTCGGCGTCGGCAAGTTCGTCGCTCGCGAGCTCGTGGGCGTCTACGAGCTAATCTCCGCCCCCTTCGCCGTGCCGGCCGGCTTCCAGCCCATCCTGCAGCCGGAGTTCCCGTGGGGATACTTCGACAGGCCCGAGGGGCAGGCTTACGGCTTCACCGACCCTTATCTGGCCGACCAGGCGGCGCAGATCGGGGCACTGACCGGCGCGGTCATCACCCGCCGTGGCAGCGTGCTGATAGTCGAGTTTCCAAAGCGCGTACCGTTCGCGTCGGGCTCGGCCGCGCTGACGATGGACGCACAGACACGACTCACGGAGCTTGCCGGCATCCTCGAGCGCTACCCCAGCACCACGATCGCAGTGCACGGATACACCGACAACACGGGTGACGGTGCCTACAATCTGAAGCGGTCGAGCCAGCGGGCGCAAGCCGTGGGCGGCTATCTCGTGAGCCGGGGCGTTGCTTCCTCGCGGATCACGAACAGCGGACGCGGCGAGGCCGATCCGATAGCGGACAACGCCACGGTCGAGGGACGCGAACGCAACCGCCGCGTCGAGATCGAGATCCGGTCGATCCCGAAGGAGAAAGAGCAGACCAACGTGGGCGGCGCCCGGCCGCACTGATGCTCGGGCCGGTGGCGGCTGCGCCGGCCGCGGCTACACTGGGCGCGGACCGCATGGGCAACCGCATCGCCGAGAGCTTCGTCTTCCAGCCGAGCCCCGGCATCGACATCCGGCCCTCGGACGTCGGCGTCGACGGAGAAGAGGTCTACCTCTGCACCGAGGACGGCGTGCGCATCCACGCGTTCTGGATCGAGTCGCCCGGCGCGACTCGCGCGCTGCTGTTCCTCCACGGCAACGCGGGCAACGCCTCCCATCGTCTGCCGAACGCCGCACTGCTCGCAAGGCTCGACATCCACGTTCTGCTGCTCGACTATCGGGGCTACGGGATGAGCGAGGGCAGGCCCGACGAGGCCGGCGTGTACGCCGACGCTCGGGCCGGACTCGACCATCTGCTCACCGAACGAGGCTTCCCGATCGGCCGCATAGTCGTGTTCGGCCGCTCGATCGGCAGTGCCGTCGCCGTCGACCTCGCGCGCGCCCGCGAGCTGGCCGGCGTGATCCTCGAAAGCCCTTTCACGAGCATGGGTGAGGTTGCGCGGGGCGCGCTGGGCCCGCCCGCGGCCTGGGCCGTCGGCGACATGTTCGATTCGGCGAGCAAGATCGACCAGCTCCGCACGCCGCTGCTGTTCTTCCACGGCGACCGCGACGACATCGTGAGCATCGCGCTCGGTCGAAGCCTGTACGAGCGGGCGCCGGAGCCGAAAAGCTTCGAGGTCATCGAGGGCGCCGGTCACAACGACACGGTCGAGATCGGCGGCGAGGCCTACTTCGAAAGAATCCGGCACTTTCTCGACGACGTGGCGCCACCCGGTGGCTGACCGCCATTGCGCCTCGGACACGTTCGACCACAATCGCCCCGCGATGTCCTCGCATCAGAAAGACTCCGACGCCCGCCGAACCAATCGCCTGGCAAGGTGGGGCTCCGGTCTCGTTGCAGCGCTACTGGCCGCAGGCTGCGCTCAGCACTACGTCAACCCGCCGATGGAGACGTGGGAAGGCACGCACCCGTTGCTCTCGATGGGCCGCAAGGCCGAATCGGACGAGGCCGTGGTCATTCTCGCGTTCTCCGGCGGAGGGACCCGTGCGGCCGCGTTCGCCTACGGCGTGCTCGAAGAGCTGCGCGACACGACAATCGATGTCGGCGGCCGGCAGCGTCGTCTCCTCGACGAGGTGGATCTGATCTCCGGCGTCTCGGGCGGAAGCTTCACGGCCGCCTATTACGGACTGTTCGGCGACCGTATCTTCGAGGACTACGAGAAACGGTTCCTGCGCCGCAACGTCCAGGGCGCGCTGTGGCGGCGCATACTCAATCCCGTGAACTGGTTCCGTCTCCCCTCAACTCGCTTCAATCGCAGCGACCTCGCCGCGGAGTTCTACGACAAGGCGATCTTCGACGGCAAGACGGTCGTGAACTTCGCCGATGTCCCGGGTCCGGCAATCTTGATCAACTCGACGGATTTCGTGCGCGGGAGCCGCTTCTCGTTCATCCGCGAGGACTTCGATCCGATCTGCAACGACCTGCTGACCTACCCCATCGCACGCGCCGTGGCCGCATCCTCCGCGGTGCCCGGCCCGTTCCCGCCGCTCAAGATCCGCAACTACGCCGGGACCTGCGGCTACCGGCCTCCCGCATGGATTTCGCAAGCCCTCCTGACGGAGGACACCGGCAGCCGCCGCTTCCTGCAGGCCAGGATCGCCGAATCCTACCTCGACCGTTCCGAGGGCGACTACATCTACCTCGTCGACGGCGGCGTCACCGACAACCTCGGAATCCGCGGCGCATTCGACCGCGTCGTCGAAGAGGGGAGCCTCGAGGCCCTGCTGAACGATGCCGGCTACCACGGCGCACGTCAGATCCTGATGATCGTGGTGAACGCTCAAACGGAGCCCGACTTCACGCTCGAGGGGCTCAACCTGTTCCAGTCGCTGGCGCTGATGGCCGGCGTCACCTCGGGAATCCAGATCCGACGCTTCAACTTCGAGTCTCTCGAGCTCGTCCGCACCAGCTTCCAGCAGTGGGCCGATCAGCTCAACGACCACGGCGAACCTTTCAATTTCAGTCTGGTCGAGGTGAGCTTCTCCCAGCTCCGCGACGCGGAGAAGCGCCGCTACTTCAACAACCTGCCCACGAGCTTCGTCCTCGACGACGAGGCGGTCGATCATCTGCGCAGCGCCGGAGGGCGGCTGCTCAGGCGGTCGACGGAGTTCCAGGAGGTGGTACACCGCCTCGGCGGGAAGACCACACGCGAGGCGCGTCAGTGATCGACCGGCGCCTACTCTAGCCGGTAACCGACCTGCGGCCGCGGTTCTAGAGCATCCGTCGACGGGGTGCTGGCATCGACCACGCGCAGCGAGAAACCGGCATTCGGCACCTCGCCGTCCAGCGTGAAGCGGCACCGGAACAAGTCGAGCGGTCCGCTGAAGCCCGTGATCGAGACGATGCCGACGTGGAGCAGACTCTGCTCCTCCAAGTTGTTGAACGCGACGATGTCGAGCGCCGGGCCTTCTTCCTCCCCGACGTCATCCGCCGGGAAGAAGATCCCGACGGGCTCGCAGGCGGTGTCAACGCCGCTACCGGCGAAGCTGCCGCCGGTGACGCTGTAGTCGATCTCGAGCTGGAGCGCACCCATCGTACGGGGGTCGTGCGTCCAGAACACGATATCGCCGGTGCCTAGCGAGCACGGCTCGCCGACGTCGAGGCCCACGGAGACGCCGAGACCAATCTGCGCATCGGGTACGCGAACCGCACCGCTGCGGTCCATATCGCACACGGCGGGCGGGCAGCTTACCGCGATCCCGATGCCGCTGGTGAGGATCCGGCGCGCGTCGGAGACCGTCACCTGGCCATCGCCGTTGGCATCGCCGCATATATCGACGAGGCGGCAGTTCTTGGTGCACACGTCGGCCTGTTCGGGATTGGCCCAGTCGCACTCCTCCACCGCGGGGGAGAGCTCGCCGTCGCCGCAGACGGCGATGCCGCAGTCGGCGGGACAGTCGTCACCGTCGAGCGTGTTGCCGTCGTCGCACTGTTCCACATGCGCCTGTTGGTGGCCGTCTCCGCAGCGTGCGGGCACGCACTCGGCCGTGCACCGGTCGCCGTTCGAGCTGTTGCCGTCGTCGCACTGCTCGACGCTCGCACGCACGAGTCCATCACCGCAGCGCGGCGGTGCGCAGCGGCTCGTGCAGTCATCGTCGTCGGAGGAGTTGCCATCGTCACACTCCTCGAAGAGCGCGAACAGGAATCCATCGCCACACGTTGCCGGCTTACACTCACCGACACACGCATCGTCGTCTCTCCGGTTGGCGTCGTCGCACTGCTCACCGACCGTGACGATGCCGTTGCCGCAGGCGGTGAGCGTGCAGTTCGAGTCGCAGCCGTCGCCGTCGGCATCGTTACGCTCGTCGCACTGCTCACCGACATCGGCCAGGCCGTCACCGCACACCGCATCGGCCGCGGCCAGGTGCAGCCGGTCGCTGACGAGCTCGCCGTGGACCGTCGCCGGTCGCGACTGCCATGAAAGCAGCCACGCTCCGTCCTTAGGCAGCGACATGGGGTGTGCGATCGATCGCCGCATCGTCGATCGAATACGGATCGACACGGCCCGGAGCGCTCCACGTGAGCCCGCCGTCGGCCGAGGCCGCCGCGACGATATCGGCGTCGAGATCGTCGCCGCCGCGTTGTGAGCGGTGCGACGTCCACGTCGCGAGCCATCTGTCATGCGAGCCGAACGTGATTGCCGGGTCGAGCTCACGGGCGCCGTCGGTGGCCGCGTACGTCGCGATCGGCTGAGGCTCGGACCAGGTTGCGCCGTCGTCCACAGACCGGACGACGAAGATGTCGCTGTCATACCCGGTGTCGTCGACGCGGAGGAGCGGTGAGGCGAAGATCACGAGCCAGGTACCGGCTCCGTCGGTGGCGATCTCGACCCGATCGTAGCGCGCGTGCGACGCACACGCTGCGCAGGTCGCGCCGACCACGATCGTCTCGGCCCGCGTGAATCGGCCGCCGTCGTTGGTCGAGCGTACGATCTTTATGTCGGCGTCGGCCCAGACGACGATCCACGTGCCGTCACCGTCGGTGGCCAGGCCGAACCCGCGTGACCCGGCGCCGTCATCGGTCGCGACGGTGATCGGTTTCGCCCAGCGCGACCCGCCGTCGCCCGACCTGGATACGTGTATGCCCAGAGCCTGGTCGCCGTTACCGGCGCGGTCGCGCGTGCTCCACCCTGCGAGCCAGGTCCCGTTACCGCCGGCCGCGAGCGCGGCCCGAGGCACTTCACAACGCTCGCAGTCGGGACTGACGCTGCGGGTTCTTGCGAGGAGCCCGGGTGGCAGCCATGTCGCGCCGTCGTCGGTCGAGCGGCTGAACTCGAGCTCCATCGTCTCGGCTCCCGCGTGCAACGCAGCCCACACGCCGTCGCCGTCGGTCGCGACGGCGAGCGCGCCGCGGCCCGGCGCGTGGCTGTCGGTGGGCTCCGACCAGACCGTCGCGGCGTCGGTCGAACGCCGGAACCGACCGCGGTTCTCGCCAATGCCCCAGACCTCGTGATCGGTGAGGACGACGCGCGGAGCGTGATCTTCGCCCGAAAGGCTCACGTAGGTATCGATCGTGCGGGTAGCGCCGAATGCCGGAACGTCGAGTGCCAGCGGCAGCGTCGTCGTCGTGGTACTCGGTTCGATCGCATCGGCATCGATCGCAACGCGCCGACCAACGCGTCCGCCTTGGAGGGGATGGCCCCACAGAACCTCGAACAACCCGGTGGCCAGAGCGTGGACAGCGGGTTCGGAGACGCTCACCCGATCGAGCCCGGTCATGCGGAACTCGTCTCCCAGTGCGCGGCCCGTCCGATGCAGGAATCGGGCGAGGATTGGCGCCGAGCCGTCCCGTTCGCGATCTCCTTGCCATGCCACCAGAACCGTTCCGGCATCATCTACCGCGAGCTTCGGGCGAGTCTCCCAGCTCACGACGCTCTGACTGAGCGTCACGGCCTCGCTGGTCTGGTCACCGGAGGGCGAGAAAGCGGCAGCGACGATTGCGCGTCTATCGCGGTTACTGAGACACGCCATCGTGATCCGGCCGGACGCATCGACCGCAAGCGATGGGCGGTAGCTCGGACACAGCTCCTCGGAGGGCAGGGGAGCCGCGGGACCGCGCGCGTCGCCTCCGGCCGCGAACACGCGGAACCAGCGGCCGCTGCTGTCGTCGTCGACCCAGGACACGACGAAGCTGCCCGAGGCGTGGCAGACTACCCTCAGGTCGGTGACTTCCACCGGCGCCTGCGTCACGCGCCACTCGCGCCCGAGCCGCCGACCTCGGTCGTCGACTCGCTCGGCAACCACGTGCGCAGGCTGATCGCACTCCGCCCCGTCGCAGTCGACACGAACGGAGACCGACACCCCATCGGCATCGCTACAGGTCGTCCACCAGCTGCCGGCCGGGATCGGTCGCTCCTCGGCAGCGTATTCGGGACCGACAGGACCCGGCGTGGCATGGGCACGGTCAACGAACGCGAGGGCAGCCGCGAGCGCGATGGTGAGAACGGCGCCAGCGAATCGGGAGGCGCGGGAATTGCGCCCGGCGGTGGGAACGGTGGGGTTGGCTGTCACGGCGGGCCTCCGGTCATGAGGGGCGCACCGGGCTCGGTGCTGCCGGTTTCGAGGCACACCAGGCCCTCGGTCACAGTCCAGGTGTACAGGCTGTATTGGAGTTCTGTCGCCGTATCGCGCAGCAGCGCTTCGGCGCGCGCTTCCTCGGCCGTCACCAGATAGATGCCGGCGAACCCGGCACGGATGTAGTCGATGAGCTG
>SPBQ01000232.1 GCA_004525875.1 Myxococcales bacterium | reverse complement strand
GGGCGGGATGGTGATGTTCAATGATCGGAGCGCCGAGAGCACACTCCTTGCCGCCTACGTGACGCTTTCGCCTTTCGCTGTCCCCACCGATGTGATGCGTTGCCGCTTTATCGCGGAGGGCCGCCGCCCCGTGGCCGCGGACTTCGTCGTGTACGGCGTCGAGGCGGCCGACGTGAAGATCAACGGCATCGAGACCTCGATCACGGTGTCAGCGATCACGCCCTCCACCGACAACGATGGCTGTGCCAGCTGCGGTGACGGGAGCGTCGACGCCGGCGAGGAGTGCGACGACGCCAACGACTTCGACGGCGACGGTTGCCTGAGCACGTGCAAGGCTGCCTCGTGCGGAGACGGGCGCCTGTGGGGGGGCGTCGAGGACTGTGACGCCGGTGAGGCGAACTCCGACACCCGCGCCGATGCCTGCCGCAGTGACTGCACGCTGCCGGTCTGCGGTGACGGCATCGCGGACAGCGACGAGGAGTGCGACGACGGCAACGAGGACAGCGCCGACTCCTGCCTGCCGGGATGCATCGCGCCTTGGTGCGGTGACGGGATTCTCCGGGAGGAGGTCGAGCGCTGCGACGACGGCGATCTGAACAACGACGCCGATCCCGAGGCCTGCCGTTACGACTGCTCACTGCCCGAGACCTGTGGTGATGCCGACGGTAACGGAACGATCACGGCGACCGACGCCAAGGTCGTACTCGACGATGCCATCGGTCTGGCGAGCACCTGCACCCGCGCCCGCTGCGACGTCAACGGCAGCACGTTGACCACCGCGACCGATGCGCGCACCGTCCTCGAAGTGGCCGTCGGGCTCGGCTCCCCGCTCGACTGCTGGCTGCCCGTGGTTTTCACCTTCGACAACACGAGCACGCTCGGCGGCCTTCAGTTCGTGGTCGACTACTCGGCGACGGGTAGCACGTTCGTTGGCGCCGGGGATGCAGTCTACTGCACTGGGCCGAACAGCGACGATGTACTGGTCAGCTTCAACAACGATGAGAAAGCGAGCCGGCTGCGCCTGGCGCTGGTGTCGATGCTCGGGATCGGGACGCCCGCGGCGGTCGCCGCCTGCAGCTTCTACCAGCCCGAGCATGAGCTTTCGTCGAGCGACTTCGTGATCTCCGTGACCGACGCTGTCGATCCCGAGCTCGAGCCCATCGACGATCCTCAGATCAGCGTTCAGTTCTGACGGCGACTCAGGATTCTCCGTAAACTGATCCGGCGGTCCTATCGCACGGCCGGGTCAGACGCGGCCTCCTCCGGGGCTCCGCCATGCCCGGCCCCGTTCGTGCGCAACAGCAGGTTGTGCCCGAGCGGGGTCGGGCTTGATTGCATACAGGAGCGCGGGCACGCTGCCCCGCGTGAGAGCGCTCATCCAGCGGGTCGCGCGCGCGGCGGTAAGCGTCGATGGCGAGGTCGTCGGTTCAATCGGCGCCGGGTTGTGTGCGCTGGTCGGCGTCGGCCTGGACGACACCGACCCGGATGCCGTCCTGCTGGCCGACCGCATCGTCGGGCTGCGGATCTTCGAGGACCAGGCCGGCAAGATGAATCGGTCGCTCGCTGATGCCGGCGGCTCGCTGCTCGCCGTCTCGCAGTTCACGCTCATGGCCGATACGCGGCGCGGCCGGCGACCGTCGTTCGTCGGTGCGGCGCCACCGGAGCGGGCCGAGCCGTTGATCGGCCGGCTCGTCGACGCCGCACGAGATCTCGGCGTGGACGTCGCCACGGGCAGGTTCCGCGCCCACATGGAGGTCGAGCTCTGCAACGACGGGCCGGTCACCATCCTGCTCGACACGCGCGAGAAGCGCAGTGGCTAGGGCCGGTTTCTGGCCGATCGGCGGCTATACGATCTCGTTTCGCTCGGACGGACGCTGGTATGCGGACGACGAGATGATCGGCAACGCGAAGATCGCCCGTCTGTTCTCGCGCCACGTGCAGTACGATACGCAGGACGGATGGGTGATCGATCTCGGCATCGATCGACAGCCGGTGGTGGTGGAGGATACGGGGTTGGTCGTGGTCGGCGTCGAGGGCGACGCGCGTGAGGGGCTCTGCGTTCGCACCAACGACGGTGAGAACTCGCGCCTCGATCCGGCGACCCTCGAGATCGGCGACGAGGATGTCCTGTACTGCCGCGTGGAACGCGGCGAGCGCGGGAGCTTTCGGGTGCGTTTCCTGCGGCCCGCCTACTATGAGCTCGCTCGCTGGATCGAGGAAGCAGCCGAGGGCCCCGTGATCGAGGTCGGCGGCGAACGCCACGTGATCCGCGGCCGGAGCTAGCGTCGCGGCGAGCCACTTCGATGCGCATCGTTCTCGTCCGACCCGAGATCCCGCAGAACACCGGCAGCATCGCCCGGCTTGCCGCCGCTACCCGCACGCCGCTCGATCTGATCGGGCCGCTCGGCTTCTCCCTCGAGGACCGCTATCTCAAGCGCGCGGGTCTCGACTACTGGCCGCTCGTGGACCTGACAGTCCACGAGGACTGGGCGTCGTACGCGAGCGAGGAGCGGATCGGACGCGCGGTCGCGCTTTCCGCGCGGGCCGGGAAGTCCTACATCGGTTGTGAATACCGGCCGGACGATCGGTTGTTCTTCGGGTCGGAGACCAAGGGACTCGGAGCCGCGGCGCTGGCGGCGTTCGGCGAGGACGTTTACACGATCCCCATCGAGGAGCCGGGCGTTCGCAGCCTCAACCTCTCGAATGCAGTCAGCATCGTCGTCTACGAGGCGCGTCGTCAGCTCGGTCTGTGAGCAGGTGCCGGGCCGCCCGGTCAGCCGAAGGACCAGCGCCGCTTGGGGGCGGCGTCGGCGCGCCATTCCATGCACTGGACGTCGAAGTAGATCGGCAGGATGTACTTCACGTAAAACGCATGGATCACGACGACCTGCTGGTCGAGATCGTCGTACTTCTTGATGCTCACGCGCTCGTCTCGCTCGGCGTACTCCTGGCATCGGTCGAGCAGCCGATCGACCTCGGCGCGGGTCTCGACGAGAACGCCGAGGTGGTCGAAGCCCGGCGATCGCATCGGCTCGTCGCTCTCGGAGACGAGCAGGAACTGGCTGACCTCGTCGTCGGTGTGGAGCAGCAGGTTCTTCTGCTCGAACAGCTCGACGTCGATCGCCCCCCAGCTGAACACCTCGCGGTAGAATTGTGAGATGTCGGCTCGCCCGCAGAGTTCATCGAGTGTGCCCCGCGGCACGGTCAGCTCCATGTGGTTGAATCGCATGGCTTCTCCGTATCCTCGCGTTCAGGCGGCCGCGACCTTCGCGGCCGCCGCCAGTGTTACCGGCACGCCGGTGAGGATCGACTGGCCGATGAGGGGCTCGATGAGGCGATCGTCAGTCCAGTCGTTCGCCGACACGCCGGCGTTCTCGCCCGCCACGCTCCGCCATCGTGCGGTGGACGCGTGTCCCCAGCCGTGGGGTAGGCTCACGACGCCGGGACGCATCTCGTCGGTGACGTGAACCCGTACACTGTCGGCGTGCGTGCGGCTCTCGAGCAACGCGGTGCCGCCGTCGGCCAGGCCGCGCTCGCGCGCATCGTCGGGATGGACGTACAGGACGCAGCGGTCCTTCCCCGATACCAGTGCCGGCACGTTGTGGGACCACGAGTTGATACTGCGCAGCTCGCGCCGACCGATGAGTACCAGCTGCCGGTCGTCGACCGGTGCGGCCATGTCGTGCTCGAGGTGATCGAGCGCGCGCAGGAAGATGTCGTCGTCCAGATGAATGCGATGGTCCTGGTTGTGGAGCCGGTGCTCGAAGCCTGGCTGGAGTGGTCCGAGATCGACGCCGTGGGGCGCCGCGCGGAGCTTCTTCATGTTGAGACCCTTGGAGAACGGCAGGAACTTGTCGCCGTACGGCCCCGTGCGCAGCAGGAGGTCCGCGAAGCCCGTCGGCGTCCAGCGCAGTCCGAGAGGTTCCAGCCAGGAGAGCGCGCGGTCGAGCGCCGGCTCACCCGTGGGACCGCCGCCGAGCCGACGCGTGAGCTCGAGCAGGATCTCCCAGTCGGCGCGCTGGTCCGCTCTCTTCTCGATGACGGGCGGCGACCACTTCACGTAGTTTCTCACGGCGAGTGCCGTGAAGAGCAGGTCGACGTGGTCGTCGGACAGGCTCCAGCACGGCGGCAGGATGAGATCGGCGTGGCGCGTCGTCTCGTTGAGGTAGATGTCGATCGACACCATGAACTCGAGGCCCTCGAGGGCGTGGTCGAGCCGGCGGCCGTTCGGGATGGAGAGCACCGGGTTGCCGGCGAACGTAACGAGCGCGCGGATGCGGCCCTCTCCGGGAGTTTCCATCTCGTCGACCATCGTCGCAGACGGCAGATCCCCGAGCGTCTCCGGCAGGCCGCCGACACGGCTCTTCCAGCGGGCGTGCCCCTCGAGTCCCGACCGCCTGGCGAGGTCGGCGATGGGGAAGGGCGGGGTCGGTAACATCGCCCCGCCGGCGGCGCCGAGCCGACCGGTGACGATGTTGAGCAGGTCGGTGGCGTAGGTGGCCAGCGTCGCGTGCGGTCCAGTGCACACGCCCATGCGCGAGTAGACCGAGCCAGTCGGCGCGTCGGCGAGCTCGAGGGCGAGTCGGCGGATGACCTCGCCGGCCACACCCGTATAGGCGGCGGCCCGCTCCACCGTGAACGCGCGGAGTCGGCGTTCAATCTCGGCCCAGCCGCGAACGTGTCGCTCGAGGAACGCATGGTCGATGCGATCGTTTCGCACGAGCTCGGCCGCCATGGCGAGGAACAACGCGGCGTCGGTGCCTGGCCGGATCGACACGTGCTCGTCGGCGAGCGCCGCCGTTTCGGTCCGGCGCGGATCGACGACCACGATCTTGCCGCCGCGCTTCTGGAT
>SPBQ01000289.1 GCA_004525875.1 Myxococcales bacterium | reverse complement strand
TCGAAGCCACCACCACCTGGGCCGGCCCGATGTGCGGCTGCGTGCTGGCCGATTTCGGCGCCGATGTCGTGAAGGTCGAGATGCCCGGCGGCGAGATGGCGCGCCGCGCACCGCCGATGCTGCCCGGCACGAATCCTCCGATCTCGTTCATGCACGCGACCGTGAACCGCAACAAGCGCAGCCTGACGCTCGACCTGCGCCGGCCGGAAGGCCGCGACGTATTCCTGCGTCTGGCCGCACGCGCCGACGTGGTGATCGAGAACTTCCGACCCGGCGTGATGGACGGCCTCGGTCTCGGGCAAGCGGCGCTGCGCGAGGCCAATCCGGGCCTGGTGTACTGCTCGATCAGTGGCTTCGGGCACACGGGCCCGTGGCGCGAGCGTCGCGCCTTCGCCGGCATCGTACACGCGACGACCGGCGTCCTTCACCGCCAGGCAGTCGCAACCGAGCGCGATCCGATCGACTCCGCGCTCGCGATCGGCGACACGGTGAGCGGCCTGCAAGCCGTCGTCGCGGTCCTCGCGGCGCTCCGGCTGCGCGAGCGTACGGGCCGTGGTCAGTTCATCGATATGGCCATGCACGACGCACTGCTGTCCGTACAGGAGGCCGCGAACTTCCATCTGTTCTCCGATGAGTCGAGCGAAAACGACTTTCTGTGTTCATGGGTGTATCGGTGCGGTGACGACTTCGTTGCGATGCCGGACGACCCGCGTGCGCACTGGGATCGTCTGACCCGGGTCATGGAGAAGCCGGAGCTGGCCACCGACCGGCGCTACGACGATTACAGCAAGCGTGCAGCACGGCTCGACGAGCTCGAGGCGCTGGTTCAGGGCTGGGTGGCGGGACAGCGCTCGGCCGACGCAGTGGTCGAGCGGCTGCAGACCCACGGGCTGCCGGGTGCGCGCATCATGTCGCTTGCCGAGGCGCTCGAGTGCGAACAGACTCGCGCTCGCGGTATGACGCGCGAACGGCCCGATCGCTCGGGCGGCACGGTGCCGGTTCTGGACTCGCCCTACCGGTTCTCCGAGGCCACGGCCGGTGTGCGCGGCGAGCCGGCGTTTCGCGGTGAGGACAATCGCGACGTGCTCTCGGCGCTGCTCGGTCTCGATGACGCCGAGCTCGACCAGCTCGAGCGTGACGGCGTCCTCTCGTCGCGGATCAGACGCGATCCTTGATGGCCTCACCGCGGTAGACCGGGACCAACGTCCAGGCCTCGCGCCCGCACGGCAGCATGCTGATGCCGCCGAAGCCCGCCGCGCGTATACGCGAGACCGAGTCACGATTGAGATGGCAGCCGCCGCCGATCTCCTTCCACAGCGGCGTGAGGCGGTCCTGCAGCCGGGCAGCGAACCGATACCGCGAGCGCGTGTGCTCGACGTAGACGAGACGGCCCCCCGGCCGCAGCACACGTCGCGCCTCACGAAGCGCAGAGTCCGGGTCGGGGATCGTGCACAGGACCCACGTGAGCAGCACGGTATCGAAGTACGCATCGGGATAGGGGAGCTTTTCGGCGCCCACCTGGTCGAGCTGGACCGGGAATGGCAACCGCCTGGCGCGTTTCGCCGCGCGCTTGAGCATGTGGGGGTCGGGTTCGACGCCGTACAGAGCTTTCACGTGTCCGTGCGTGGCAGCATAGTGCTCGAAGTTGAGCCCCGTACCCACGCCGATCTCCAGGACGCGTCCACGCACGTCGGGAACGATCCTGCGGCGCAGAGGCTTGAGAGGGCGCATGAGGAGATCGAGGAAGAGGGCGCAACACGGGTGCGCCCGTTGGGCAGATCGGGCAGGTCGGACCGGGTGCGCCGGGCGCGCGGGCTCGGCCGGTAGGGAGGACTGGGAGGGCTGGCCCGGCCGTTCGGCATCCGGCGGCGACTCTGGCATGGCGGGAATTACAACCCGCACGGGCGCTTCCGTCAACAGAGGGCGAAAGTTAGCTTTCGTTCCGGTGAAGCTGTTCGACAGTCACGTGGCCCCGAACCCCAGGCGCGTGCGGATGTTCCTGGCCGAGAAGGGAATCAAGCTCGAGACGCACCCGGTGGATATCGGTGGCGGCGAGAACCGCCGTCCCGAGTTTCTTGCGATGAACCCACTCGGCAAAGTTCCCGTGCTCGAGCTCGATGACGGCCGTTACGTGGCCGAGAGTCTCGCGATCTGTGAGTACTTCGAGGAGATCCAGCCCGAGCCGTCGCTGATCGGCGCCGACGCGCTCGAGCGGGCGACGATTCGCATGTGGGAACGTCGCATGGAGCTCGAAGTCATGCGCTGGTTGCTCGGAGCGTTCATCAATTCGAGCGAGTTCTTCAAGGGCCGGGTAAAGCAGGTGCCCGCGTTCGCCGACGTCTGCCGTGAGATGATGAGCGAACGGCTGACGTGGCTCGAGGGTGAGCTCACGGGCCGCGACTACGTCGCGGGCGAGCGCTTCTCGATCGCCGACATCACGCTGTTCTGCACGCTGGATTTCGGGAACATGGTGGGAGAGCAGTACGAGGCGGATCTGTTCCCCGCGGTCGCACGATGGCACCGCAGGGTCGCGGCACGGCCCTCGGCCGCGGCCTAGAGAAGCGTCTCCATACCGCGGCCGGGACCGAATCCCGCGTACCTGTTCAGAATGACTTGATGCGATCGTCCTGCGTCGAGATGCGGTAGAACTGCCAGACCAGATGCCAGCCGATCGCGACCATCGCGAGCACGCCGAAGAAGCCGAAGCTCGCGAAGCCCGCCGCCGCGGTGTGCTGGTCGATCATCATCCAGACCAGCGGCACCGACATGAAGGTGTTGTGGCGCGAGCGCATCCCGGCCAGCGCCGGGTCGGCGGGATCGGGAGCCGCCCCGGCACCGGTCGCGGCGATGATACGCTTCTGGGCGGGCCAGATGCGGAACCAGACGTTGAACGCCATCGCGGTTCCGAACATCGCTCCGATGTGGATCGAGTAGGCCCGATAGGAGAGGCCGCCCCAGGTCGACATCAACACCGCCGCTGCAGCCACCAGGACGAACGCCGCGATGCCCGCATTGCGCGCGTTGGCCGCCAGCGGGCTCCTGTACAGCGCATCGTAGATGAACACGCCTGCGAACGTGATCGCGAGCGATACCCACGCGCCCGCTCCCCAGCCGCTCGACGGGTCTTCGAGCATGAGACCGCCGTGATAGAAGACCAGCATGAGGAGCAAAACGCCTGTGAGCCAGGTCCAGGCAGCGCCCCAGCGGAACCAGTAGAGCGCTCGGGGCATGAGCTCGGGGACGGTGGTCTTGCCCACACCGGCTTCCTTCATGGCTGCCGCAAAGCGGATGTTGACGAAGTTGAAGAAATAGAGGTGTCCGATCCACATGATGCCAGCGATCACGTGTAGCCACCTCAGGACAGAATTCAGATAATCCATACGACTTCCACTCCCTTCTAGGCCCGTCATCGTGCCCGGATTCCCCGGTGCCTCTCCGATACGGTCGCCCTTCTATATACAGGCGGTAGGGGGGAATCTAGGCGGGCGCGCTGCGCGCCGCGCTCCGGCGCTCAGCGCCCGCCGGAGATCATGTGCATCAAGGAGAACGCTTGCTCCGTCGTCCCTTCGGCGTCGCCGAAGTTGAAGTACCAGCCTTCCTCGCCGGGAAAATCGGGGGAGGGAATGCGACACTTGGTGGCGTGACCGAGCTGCATGTCGAACATCGTCACGGCAGGCAAGAACTGCTGCTCGTAATCGTAGACCACCCGCACCGCGTCGGGCCGCGGCTTGCGGCCGAGCTTGAACTGGTTGACCCACGCCTTCCATAGCTCGCCGTCTTTATCGTACAGTTCGGTGTAAGGGATCACGAAACTCTCGCGGTCCACGTAGATCACCCGCCTGGAGTACGCGTAGCCGGCAAGCCGAGAGCGTCCCTCGATAACGTACACGTCGCGAGGTTCCCAGGTATCGTCGAACATGAAATCGGCACCGCCCTTGCTCCACACCGCGGGGAAATTGCGGCTGTGGAGCGACCCCAGTAATCGCTTGGTACCGAGTAGGCGCCACTGCATCCAGGCCGGATTGCCGGCGTAGCCGCCGTAGCTGTCGATGTCGGTGTCCTGCCCGAACAGAGCCTCGGAGCGTGCGGCCGTCGACATGCGGCGCACGCGCTTGAGGAGCGGATAGTGCAGCCAGCTGTCGTCCTGGCGTGACGGGGCGAGATAGCGGTTGTAGGTCACGCCGACGCCCTTGAGATCGAACGGCTCCACGATGGGGTAGAGCGCCTCCCGGTAGCGGATCCCATCGGGGGTCTCCCAGGTGTGGATGGGC
>SPBQ01000437.1 GCA_004525875.1 Myxococcales bacterium | reverse complement strand
GTCCGACTGTGCGTCGGCGCTCTTCCGCAAGATCCGGCGAACAGGCACAACGGGCGCAGCCGGCCGCACGACTGGTCAGGCACGAGCAAGGACCGCAGGGAGGAATCGGACGATGTCAGGCGTCTATCGCATCTACGGCGCGGAGCTCTCGCCCTACTCGGTGAAGGTTCGATCGTACTTCCGTTACAAGCAGATCCCGCATCGCTGGATCGTTCGCGGCCTCGCGCAGCAGGAGGAGTTCTCGAAGTACGCGAAGCTCCCTTTGATCCCGCTGGTGGTGACGCCGGACGACGAGGGGATGCAGGACTCCACGCCGATCATCGAGCGGCTAGAGGCGGCGCAGCCGGCCCCCCCCATCCATCCTTCGGACCCGGTGGCTGCGTTCGTCTCGGCGCTGATCGAGGAGCTCGGCGATGAGTGGGGAAACAAGTGGATGTTCCATTGCCGCTGGGCCCGCGAGGTAGACCAGGTGAGTGCGGCGAGCCGTATCGCTTGCACCATGATGCCCGCCGCGAGT
Organism: Myxococcales bacterium; assembly: GCA_004525875.1. The sequence goes on along the minus strand of SPBQ01000437.1, from coordinate 2,558 downwards.
GAGAAGGATGTCGCCGAGCTCAGCGCGCAAATCCGAACCCGTATGGCCGGGCGCGTGTGGTTCGTCGGTTCGAGCGCGCAGACCGGACCATTGATCGAGGCCTCCCTGCACGAGGCGCTCGCCCAGCTCGAGAGTCACCTCGCCGACAGACCCTACTTGTTCGGCGGCCGCCCGACGTTCGGCGACTTCGGTCTGTGGGGGAAGATCTACAATGCGTGGACCGACCCGACCGTCGGCGCAGCCATCGAGGGTCGGCATCCGAACGTCCTGGCGTGGGTGCACCGGATGACGTGGCCGCGCAACGAGGGCGAGCTCGAACCGTGGCAAGCGCTGGAAGCGACACTGCTGCCGTTCATCGAGCGTCAGGCCGGTCGGAGATTTCTGCCGTGGTCGGTCGCGAACGCTCGCGCGATCGAGGAGGGTGCCGAGGACTTCACGGTGGAGGTCGACGGTCAAGCGTGGACGCAGAAGCCGCAGAAGTACCACGCACGGTCGCTGCGCGCTCTGAAGGACCGTTACGCCGCCGTCGCCGACAAGACGGCGCTCGACGCCGTCCTTGAAAACGCCGGTTGCCTCGGGGCCCTCGCCGGCTGAGCGCCAGGCCTCGAGCATCGACCGGGCCCCGAGCATCAAACACACGAGTGGCGCGGCACCAGGCTCGCGAAACGTGGCCATTCGACCGTCCTGCCACCACCACGTCACCGATGGACCGGGTCGCGCCTGCCCCTACATCGGTGATCACCGCAGCCATCCACGGCGGCCGCGGTACGGACTGGTCAATGCCCCCGCCGCTGCCCCTCACATCCTGCGCGAACCACGTACCGCGCAGCCGATGCCGCGCCACGAGAGAGAGCATAATCGATCCGGCCGCAGCTGTGATGGAAGCGGCCGGAAGCATAACAATTGCGGCCGAACGGCGCCGTGGATAACGAGCTACGCGAACGCACATAACATCGGGGTGACCCGGTCTCCGACGTTCGCGTTTCCCCCTCGATATCAACGGGTTGGCTGCATGCCCGCACCCCCTCGCCGAGCTCGCAAAGCAGGCCATACGTGCTCCGGCGATACCAGACGGAGCCATATCATGTTATGGGGTCGGGCAATGAGGAAAAGCCCTCGCCGAGCCGTTCTCGATGATGCCGGCCGCGCCTGCGCGCTCGGTCGTGAGCTCGACGAGCTCGAGGCCGAACGTCGCCGCCTCGACGACCGCATCCGGTCGCTGGAGCAGAGGCTGGCCGAGGCCATGCGCAAGTTCGAGACCTCGTTCGAGAAGGCTGTCGAGCAAGGCAGCGACGGTCACACGGGTGGCGAAGCGGCCACCGCCGATCAGGCCGTCACGCCCGGCAAGCTTCCCCACCGCGTGCTCACGCGGATGCGCAGCGAGCCCGAGCGCCTCTTCACCGCCGCCCTGCTGCAGGCCGAGCTGGATATCGATGACGTCCAGCAGGTGCGCACCGCCCTAGCCCGCCTGGCCGCCAAGCGCCTGGTACGCCGCACCGACGTCAAGGGCGAGTTCACGATCTGACCCTACCAGGCGAGCCCGCTTGCCCCACGGGCAGCTGAAGCGGCCACCCTCGGTGAGCACCCAGAGCGTCGGTACCTTGGGGGAGGCGCGCGGGTAACGTCGGCACTGTCCGTCGGTAAAGTAGACGATCGCCTCGGTGTGGGTGTGGCGCAGCAAGCCGGGCTCGAACACGGGGATGTAGCTGGTTCCGCCGCCGCCCTGGACATCGGTGAGCTTCTTGCGGAACGGATAGACGCGCTGGATCTGCTTGTTGCACTCCACCACGGTGACGTTCGCCAGACGCCCGAGGACCGCCATCTGACGGGCGATCTCGGCAAGCTCCGGATCGGTCATGCTCCCGGACGTATCGATCGCGGCCAGCACGCGAACACGCTCGTTGCGTGAGGTCATCCGCTGCCGGCCCGGCACCTCACCGAGCCGGTTCGGCGCTCGACGGCTCGGATAGCGATACGTGTATCGCCGCGAGCGCGTCCGCGGGAGCATCAGCCGGATCGCCGTACGCCAGTCCATGGTCACGGGCGGACGCCCGTCGTCCTGGATCAGCCGCTCGATCTCGCTCAGCTCCAGACCGGCGTGCGCGTGACGCAGAAGCTGCGCCGTCCTCCGCGGTCCGTAGCGGTCGAGGAGCTGCTCGATGTCGAGATCTGGGTCGATCACCAGCACGTGCGAGCACGAGTCGCCGGGGAGTCCCGGCATCTCCTCGCCGCGCTCGCGTGCCGCCGCGAGCAGCCGATAGATGGCCATCGTGCTCAGCCCCGGTCGCACGCCGAAGCGCTCGAACGCGTCGGCCTTCACCGGGGTACCGGGCAGGCACTCGCGCACCAGATCGTTCGCCGCTACTTCCATGGCCATCTGCATGAGGTCGCGGTGCTCGACCTCACGAAGGCTCTCGTCGTCGACATGCCCCTGCACGACGTGGTGGACTTCGTGCAGGAGGACGCCGGCCGCGCTGTCCGGATCGGTGCTGAAGAAGTCTGGATTGACGTGCAGGCGGACGCGCCCACCGTCACGCGACACGGCCATCGCGTGCACG
>SPBQ01000220.1 GCA_004525875.1 Myxococcales bacterium | reverse complement strand
GCGCCTGCGCGCGCCGGGCGCCACGCGCTCACCACCGAGGAGGCCCTGGAGAGCGCGGGCCACAACGGAGGGTCCGTAGAGGAGCAGGTCTGTGAGCTTCACGGAAACAGGAGGCCTCGATGACAACCGTACGCGAATCGGTCGCGAGACGCGACGAACGACCGAGCCGGCGCGCCGGCGACCGGCGCCTCAGGTGAGGGGGACGAGGCCGTTGTCGACGAGGAAATCGGCGAACAGTCGACCCTTTACCCGGGCACCCTTCTCGTTGACATGCCGACCGTCGGTAAACAAGCCCTCGTCGGTCGGGAACTCGGCGGCGAAATCGTAATACGCCACGCGCCCGCTTTCGGACACGCTGCGGATCACCTCGTTGTGCTCGCGCAACGCCCGGGCGTACTCGCGCGTCGACACGCGCGGCTCATCGTCGAACGCGGGCGCATAGGCGAACGAAGCGAGCACGATGCCGACTCCGTGCTGCCGCGCAATCGCGACGATGTTTTCGAGATTGCGTCGGAAGAAGCGCGGATCGTTCGCCTCCAGCATACGCTCGGCGGGAACGGCGTCGAACGGCGACTCCGGATAACGCCCGCTGCGAATCTGCTCGCGGAACACGTCCGCGTAGTACGTCGGCGCCGCACGGTCGACGGTACGCGCAAGGTCGGCATGCGCACCCGTCCATCCGAGCCGGATCAGGAAGATCCGTGCCAGCGTGCTGTACTCGAGGATGCTCGGCATGAACAGGCCCGACTGATTCGGTGCTCGCCAGCCCGAGTTGTCGCCGCGGTACGCTTCGGGCGGCCACACGAAGCGGGCATGCGCGTCGTTGATCGCGTGGTAGACGATGATGAGGTCCGGATCGAGGTCGAGAACACGAAACTCGAAATTGATGAGCGACTCCCAGCTCGTCCAGCTGGCCGCACCCCCGTTGATCACACGGACGTCGTTCGCACCCCGCTCCCGCAGCGCTTCCTCGAGCTGCGCCGGATAGGCCAGCGCCGGGTCCTCGACGTCGGATGTGTAGGTGGTCGAGCCACCGAGGCACACGACGCGGAACTCACCCGACGGCTTCTCGATCGGGAACTCCTCGCCTCGGTAGCCGAGCGAATTGTGGCGGTTCTTCCCCCAAACGTAGCTCGGAGTCGGATAGAAGCCGAGGTAACGATGGGGCGAGTACAGCTGCTTGAGCGCCGCGCCCTGCTCGGTCTCCGAGCCGTAGCGGTCCAGCAGCTGAGCGTACGACGCGTAGCTGAGAAAGCGTGGCTCGGAGGCAAGGTGGACGAGGTAGAGGCGTGCGGCGATCTCGAGGACGACGAGCGTCACGAGCACGCTCGCCAGGGCCAGGCCGACGCCAGCCAGCGGCGAAGGGCCGCGACGCTCGGCAGCCGCGCTCATCGCGAGCCGTTCCACCCGCCCACTCGCTCGTGAGCCCCGCTGCTCGGTCCGTTCATCCGCATCCCGACGCCCGCGACGTCGCCCCAATCTGGAGTGGCGCGCACCGGCAAACGACCATCCATTTCACGGAACCTGGCCCCTGAGCAAGCCGCCGCCGATCCTCGCGCTACGAATACGTGCGCCACTGCGCTACAATCGCCGCCCTGTTCATGAAGCAGATCCCGCGACTCCTGTTGCTCTCGGCCATCGCCCTGCTCGCGCTCGCCCCGGCGGCACCGGCCGACGAGATCGACGAGGCCGATCTGTGGACTTCTCTGAGCGACGAAGGGATCCACTCGCTCGACCAGCTCGTCCCCGGCTCCACGCCTCCCGATCTTGACAGCATGGGTGCGCCCGGGCCCACCAGGGATGCGGCTGATTCCGTCGAGACGGACAGCGCGAGGTTAGCGGTCGCCCGCGACGCGAACGACAAAGCGACGCAGACGGAGATTTCCAAGACCCTGGACGATCCACCGTCCGACACCCTCGCCGCCCCGGGGCAGCCTTCGGAGTGGCGGGGACGGGGCAGCTACCGCAGCCACTACTTCGACGATCACCCCGAACCGGCGACGGCTGCCGGCACAGCGGCGGTTGCAGGCGCGTGGCCGGCTCCGGGAGGGTCGCCATCCGACGACGCGAACGAGGCCTTCGACGGCGACCCGTACGCTTACACGAGCCCGGAATTCGAGAATCGCCAGGAAGCGCTGCAGAGATCCGGGTACGGGTACGGCTACGACTACGGGGCAGCGCCCGCCTCGAGCGGCTACGGGGGGCCGGCCCGTCCCGGCGACGGGCGCGCTGGATCCTACGACGACGGGGGTGAGGACTGGGATCCGGACGACGGCGACTAGCCGGCGGAGCGAGCGCCCGCCGCAGGCTTCTCACCCCTCGACGAGACGGACCTTGTAGTTGCCACGGCCCTCGTCGAGGTCGAGCTTCACGACACCGCCGGCCTCCGCGTCCTCGAGCAAGTCGGCGAACGTACGATACCCGTAGTACGACTCGCTGAATCCCGGATACACGCGCTTGATCGTCTGCTTGACGAGCGATCCCCACACCGGATCGTAGTCCGCCATGAGCGAGCCGATCGTGCTCGCCAGTCGCTCCATGCATTCCTGCTTCTTGTCGGTCGTCTTGCGTGTGCTCGGACGCTTGGTCGAGGAGCGCGTCGCTTCGCGCACGAGATCGTCGTAGTAGATGAACTCGTCGCAGCCGGCGATCAGCAGGTCGGAGGTCGAGTTCTTCACGCCGCAGCCCACCACACGCTTGTCGTTCTCCTTGAGCTTGGAGACCAGTGGCGAGAAGTCGCTGTCACCCGAAATCAGTGCGAACGTGTCGATGTGATCTTTCGCGTAACAAAGGTCGAGCGCGTCGACCACCATGCGGATGTCGGCACTGTTCTTCCCGCTCATCTTCGATAGCGGGATGTCGACGAGCTCGATTCCGTTCATGTGGAACTCACGCACCGAGGAGCGGTAGCGGCTCCAGTCGCAGTAGGCCCGCTTGAAGACGATGCGGCCCTTCTGGAGCAGGCGCGTGAGCACGAGCTCGATCTGGAAAGCGGACTTTGCGTTCTTGGTCCCGATCGCGACGTTCTCGAAGTCTACGAAGACAGCGATCAGTGATTCGTCTGGCATGTATCCCCTCCGGATCCCGCGCTCGGGCGTACCATGTGCGAGGGCTGCAACGGAAGCGAACCGTGCTGAAGCGCGCTCCGCCTCAGGCGTCGAGACCGACGCGGACGAGCAGACGGTCGAAGCGCGGGTTGCCGCGCAACGGATCAAAGATCGGGTCGACGCCGAGGTAGATCATCAGCGACGCGCGCTCGTCGACCGCCTGCTCGAGGGCGTCGAGCGCCTCGGCGTGGCGACCGAGCCCGAGGTACACCAGCGCCCGGTCGGCCGGCCGGATGCCCTCGGTGGCATCCATCTCCGCGAGTACCTCACGGGCACGATCATGCTGTCCCGCCACCGCGTAGCCGTAGCCCAGCACGGTCAAGGACAGCGGCGTTCGACCGGCCTGCTGGACATGCTTCTCGAGGAACAGCAGCCCTTCCTCGACCGAGCCCGAGAACAGCCGGGTCAGGCCGAGGAACCGATATCCCTGGCCGAGGCTCGGGTCGTGGCGCAGCGCCTCGGCGGCGAGGTTGGCCGCCAGGTCGTAGCGACGCGCGTCCCATGCGCGACGCGCGGCGCCGAGCTGGCTCAGCCCCGAAACCGGATCGAGCTCGAGGGCCAGCAACGAGAGCTCCACGGCTTCGTCGACCCGGCCGCGCACGGCCGCAAGCTGGGCGGACGTCCGGTACCCCTGGGCATCGCCTGGCGCGAGCTCTCTGGCGCGCGCGCACATCGACTCGGCCGCGCTCCACGCCCAGTCATGCTGCATCTTGACACGGCACAGCGCCGCATAGGCCTCGGCGAGGTCGGCATCGAGCTCCAGCGCCTTGCGCGCCTCGCGCCGGGCCTCGGTATAGGCCGCGTTCTCGGGTAGCCATCCCTCGACGGCGGCGAGGACGTAGATCAACGCGAGCCGGGAGTGCGCGCTCGCGAAGGTCGGATCCGCCGCCAGCGCCGCGCGCAGGTACGCGACACTCTTCTCGAAGCCTTCTCGACTGTTCAGCAACGCGTTGTAGGTCCCGAGCAGATACAGCTCGTAGGCCTCCAGGCTGGTGTCGGGATCGTGGCGAATCCGGGCCCGCTCCTGCTCGGTCATGCGGGCGTTGAGCGCGATCGCGATCTTCTCGGCGACCTCGCTCTCCACGTCGAAAATGTTGTCGGACGTGAGCTCGCGGTCGAAGGTCTCGCTCAGGAGCTGCGCTTCCGTCTCGACATCGACCAGCTCGACGGTGACGCGAAGATTGTCGCCGATACGCCGGATGCTGCCTTCGGCGACCGCACCGACGCCGAGGTCAGCGGCGATCTCCTGGCGGCTGCGCGGATCCGCGCGCAGCCGCAGGACCGAGGAGCGCGCGATGACGCGAAGGTCACTGATCTTGGCCAGCTCGCCGAGAATCTCGGCATGGATGCCGGCAACGAGCGGGTCGTCGGGACCGCCCGCGCCGAGGTTCTCGAATGGCAACACGGCGAGCGCAGTGGGGCGCCTGACCACCTCCACGACGGCCGGTGGCAGCAACGGTGCCGGATCGGGTCGGTTCCAGAGCGTCACCAGCGGTGCCAGTGCGAGCAATGCGACGGCCACGACCAGGAGCGCCGGCAAGTGGCGTAGACCGCTGCGCGGTGCGGGCGCCGTTTGCGCGGCGCCTTGCGTGCCGGCGAGCGCTGCTGCCACCTCGGCGGCGGTGGCGGGTCGGTCGGCGGGATCGGGCGAGAGAAGTTCCAGGATGAGGCGCTCGAGGTCGGCGTCGACGCCGGGCACGATCCTCGACGGCGGTGGAGGGGGCGTGGCACGTACCCGCGCGAGATCTTCGAGCGTGTCGGCCGTGCTCGCCGGCTCGCCGGTCAGCGCCTGGTAGAGGATCAGGCCGACAGCGTAGAGATCGCTGCGCTCGGTGGCCTCACTGCGCCCGGATAGCTGCTCCGGGGCCATGTAGGCCGGCG
>SPBQ01000457.1 GCA_004525875.1 Myxococcales bacterium | reverse complement strand
GTAGAACTCACCGTCGAAGGTCGTGCGACTCTCCGTCCACAGCGAGCGGATCACCTGCAACGCTTCGTCGAGCATCCTGAGCCGCGGTTTGATGTCCGGGTACTCGATGCCGGTCATGTCGAACTCGCTGCGTGTCCACCCGGCGCCGATGCCGAGAATGGCACGTCCACCCGAAACCTGATCGATGGTCGCGGTTGCCTGCGCGGTGACGGCCGGGTGGCGAAACAGATTGCAGAGGACGTGGCCGCCGACCCGTACGCGCGAGGTAACCGCGCCGATCGCGGAGATCGCGGCGATCGCCTCTGGAAGGATCGTCGTGTCGCTCAGCGCGCCGGAGCCCGGCGGCTCGTCTGCGAAGTGGTCTGGCACGTAGACGCTCGAGAAACCTTGTTGCTCCGCCTTGCGGGCGGCCTCCACGAGCCGGTCCCCCGGCATTCCTGCTAGCTGGACAGCGACATCCATGACGCCGACGCTAGATGGCGGGGTGGGCTGACTCAACACTGCAGCTGCAGCGCCAGCGGCAGGGCGAGGCAAGCAGAGAGGGGAACGTCGTGTGAGGCTCGGCGGTGGTCGGAGGCTCGGCGATGGACGGAGGCTGGGCGCGTGCCACTCACGGGTGACTTGGAACTGCCCTCAGGGAAGCCGCATCGGCTGCTTTGCGACCCGATGACTCAGCCGGGCGCGGGGTGCACCGGTCATCATAGGATAGCCGACGGTGACAGGGCTCGTCGTCAAAATCGCGGCTATCTCCTGTCCCCGCTGTCGGAGCGCCCGTGGGCGGCTGGCGCTGACCGGCCGCTTCGAGCATCCTTCCGGCCGCACCATCAATTTCATCGGAGGATCTCGTGCCCATGACGCTGACGCTGTTGCCTTCCAACTCGACCCACCCACGACGTGCCGTTTTCGCCGCTGTCTCGATGGCGCTCGCCTGCGCGCTCGCCGCCGTCCCCCTCGTTGCGAGCGAAGCGCTGGCCCAGAGCGACGATGCCTACATCGGCTACCGCCAGACGCTGATGGAGGGCATCGGCAGCCAGATGGGTGCGATCAGCGACATCCTCAAGTACGGACTGCCGCTCACGGCATCGATCCAGGGGCACGCGCGAGCGATGGCTGCGCTGGCCGAGCTCGTTCCGGCCGGCTTCGAGCACAAGGTGACCGAGGGCCGCACCGACGCGAAAGCCGCCATCTGGGCAGATGCGCCGGCGTTCGAGAAAGCCGGCGCTGATTTCGTCGCAGCGACCACCAAGCTCGTCGAGATCGCGGGTGCTGCGGACGCAGGCGCGATCGGCGCTCAGCTAGAGGCCGTGGGCAAGACGTGCGGCGGCTGCCACAAGCAGTTCCGCAAACCCAAGGAGGAGTCGTTCAAGAGCCAGGACGACGACAGCGACAGCCACTGAAGCTTCGCCTCACCAACCCGGCACCGTCGCGCGCGGGCGCCATAGTCGCGCTCGCGCTGACGGCTGCGCCGACGATCGCCGATCAGGATGCTGTCGCCCGGGGCGAGCGGCTCTTTCGTGCGGCCGGCGGCTGTGGCTGTCACGCCGGCGTGGAAGCGCAACAGCCTGCCGGCGCCGCAGGGGACCTCGGCGGTGGAGGTTCGATCGAGACGCCTTTCGGGACGCTGTACGGGACAAACATCACGCCGGACTCCGACACGGGGATCGGCCGCTGGAACGAGGAAGACTTCGTGCGGTCGATGCGGATGGGGCGTGGGCCGGACGGCACCCGCTACTATCCGGTGTTCCCCTACCCGGCGTTCACGCTGATCACCGACGATGATCTCGGCGACCTGTGGGCGTACCTGCGCTCACTGCCGGCCGTGACGCGGGCCAACCGGCCGCACGCGCTGCAGTTTCCCTACAGTCTGCGCGCGACGGCCATGCTCTGGCAGTGGCTGTTCCTCTCGCCCGGCGTGTTCGAACCGGATGCGTCGGCGCCGGACATCGTCAACGACGGCCGCTACCTCGCCACCGCGCTCGGTCACTGCCAGGAGTGTCACACGCCGCGTACGGCGCTCGGCACACTCGACGCGCCGATGCTCCTCGCCGGCGCGGCCGACGGCCCCGAGGGCGAGCTCGCCCCCAACATCACGCCCGATGACGCAACCGGCATCGGTGAATGGAGCCGCGCGGATCTGACATGGTTCCTGCGCACGGGCTTCAAGCCCGATGGCGACGACGCCCAGGGGCTTATGAGCGAGCTCATCGAGCACGGTTACGGGAAGATGTCACAGCAGGACCTGGACGCCGTCGTCGCCTATCTACAGACCGTCCCCGCGATCGAGAATCGCGTGACGGCCGCTCAGGATTGAGTGATCTTCGCGTCCTCGAGACTCCAGTAGCCTCTCAGATTGGTGAGCTTGCCGTCATCGTTGATGCGGTAGGTGAAGACGCCGTGGACCTGGACGGCGGTGCCGTTCTCGAACGTCGTTGTCAGCGTGAGAACGTGGGCCGACTCGAGGCCGGCCGCGAAAGACTCGTGTGCTTCGATGCGGATCGTCGTCGGTGCAATGTTCTGTTCCCAGAATCCGCTGATGGCGTCCTTGCCCTCGAGGCCCTTGCCGGTGGGGTTGGTCGGTGCCTCGCCGATCGGGTCCTCGATCGTGATGTCGTCGGCCATCAGCGCGAGCCAGGACTCCTTGTTCTTCTCATGAACGCAGCGCCAGGAGTTGTGGGCGGCGAGGAGTGCGGGGTGGTTCGAGTCCATGTTGTTGTCTCCGTTGGTCTTTCGAGGCGGTGCGAGGATGAGCCGGCCGCCGGGCTGGCCGGTCAGATGGTGGATCCGGCGCGCGCGCCTTCTTCTACTGCCTTGCGGATCAAGCCCAGACCAGTGCAGTCGCCGACGGCGTGTACCTCCGGCACGACGCCCGCCAGCGCCTC
>SPBQ01000153.1 GCA_004525875.1 Myxococcales bacterium | reverse complement strand
GCCCGCCGACCCACGGCACTCGGCCGTGCTCTTGGCGTCGGCCGGGCACGTCGCGCTTGCGCCCGTGCAAAACTCGGCTGCATCGCACACGCCCGCCGCTCCCCGACACTCGGTGGTCGCCGCCATGAACGCGTCGGCCGGACAGGCGTCGTTGATCCCGTCACAGGTCTCGGCCACGTCGCAGATGCCCGCCGATCCACGGCACTCGGCCGTGCTCTTGGCGTCGGCCGGACACGTCGCGCTTGCGCCCGTGCAGGTCTCGGCCACATCGCACACCCCGGCCGCCCCACGGCATACGGTCGTTGCCGCCTCGAACTGGCAGGTCGAGGAGCAGCAGTCGCCGTCCTGCGTGTTGCCGTCCTCGCAGTCCTCACCTGAAGACACGATCCCGTCGCCACAGATCACGTCGTCACCGGTCGCGCCGGCGACTTTCACCACCGTGAAGTCCACGGCCACGCCCGCGTTGTCGAGCGAGCCACCGGCCAGCACGTTGCCGTCCGCATCGATAGCGACCGCAGCAGCCGCGTCGGCCAGCCCCGCGGCGCCGTCGATCGTCCGGCGCCAGAGCTCGGTACCGGTCGCACCGGAGAACTTGAGAATCGCGAAGTCCTCCGACACCAGACCCCTGAGGAACCCGGCCACGATGACATCGTCGGCAGCGTCGAGTGCGACGTCCAGCGCTTGGTCCTTGTTGGTGGCGCCCCCGTCGATCTGGTGGCTCCAGAGCTCGGTCCCGGTCGTGCCCGACAGCTTCACGACCGTGAAGTCGTTCGCGATACCGACGTTGAGCGTCGTCCCTGCAGCGATCACATCGTCGGAGGAATCCACTGCCACCGCGTATGCGACGTCGAGGTTGCCGGCCGTGCCGGGCCTGGTATAGGTCCAGTCCACGGCTCCGTCGGCTGAGGCCAGCCGGGCCGCCGCGAAATCATCGCCGATCATCCCGCTCGCGACTACCGCCCCGGTGCTGGTGAGCTGAATGGCCCGCGCTTCCCCGCTCGTGGCGACGGCCCCGGTGATCTGCCGGGTCCACAGCGGCGCACCGGTCAGCCCGGACAGCTTGACCACGCCGAACTGGTCGGCTAGCCGGGCGGCCACGAACACATCCCCCGCAGCATTCGCGGTCAGTGCGAAACCAGAATCGTTGCCGGCAGCCGTATCGATCGTGCGCGACCAGATCACAGTGCCGGTCGCGCCGGCCAGCTTGACCACCAGCAGGTCGTCCCCTACCCCGGTGTTGACGACGAATCCCGCGGCCAGAACATCGCCTGCGGCGTCGACGGCGACCGCCAGTGCCGCGTCATCGTTGCCGGCGTTGCCGTCGAGCCCGGTGCGCCACACCTCGGCCCCACCAGCGGCCGAGAGCTTCACGACGGTGAAGCGCCCGCTTGTGACTCGGAACCGAACTGTGCCCGCCGCCAGCACGTCGCCATCGGGGTGCACCGCGACCGCGAATCCCTCCGAGTTGCGGTCCTCGGGATCATTGATCTCGGCACGCCAGAGCTGCGTCCCGTCGGCCCCCGACAGCTTCGCCACCGTGAAGTCTCGTGATGCTGCATCCGGGTCGCCCGGTAACGCCGGATTGAAGTTCTCGGTCACGCCGGCGGCTACCACGTTGCGGTCTGCATCGACCGCCACCGCTCGTGCTTCATTTCCTCCTGCGGGGAGCGTTCCCGCAAGATTGCTCTCCCATGCCGATGCGCTCGCGGGCAGCACCAGGGCGGCCAGCGCTACGAGCAGCGCAGCCTTGCGCGCCTGGGCGACTCGGGTGCGCTTGCAGGCTCCCGTGCTTGGTTCGGTCGGCGTTCTGACGAAATGGCGGTTCATGCTGCTCCCTCCGAGCGCTGCGATATCGAGGAGACTTCGGGCGGGCGTCGCAGAAGATCCGCACCGCGACTTCGGCGCGGCGCGACAGCGGGGCGCACCTGGGTACGTTCGAACACCTCGTATTGGCCGGCGGTTTCGGCCCACGCACTCCAAAGCTGCGTGATACACCACCGACGACCGATAATAATGAGCCATGGGATACAGCAGCGCGTCGTGCGTCAAGCTATATCCCTCAGCGTCGTGCTAAATAGCGCCCCGATGGGGGATGCGGCGCATGCGCCGCCGACGTTTAGCTACGCGCAGCCAGCGTACGAGGGATCGTTGAGGGGACTGTGTGTGGTCGCCGAAGCATCGGCGAGAGCGTGTCTCTGCCGGGGGATACGACGGCGCATACGCTATCGCCGAGGAGCAGGCCCGTCGGACTCGCTGCGCTGTGGCGACTGAGGCCGCGATGCTCACTTGAGTGTCACCGCGACGCCGGAATCTAACGCGAACGCATCAAGGACAGACGCGCGCGCCGCGGGCTTTGCCCGCTCACACGAGCATGCTGACTCACCGGGCTGTACCCGCACCGACACGCCGTCGGTCGGGTGCGCGCGCGAGAACCTGGTGGACAATCGACCACGGTGGCCACGTCGCCACCCAGCTGCGATTCAAGCAGGTATCGTTGAATGTCGGCGACTGTTGCACGACGACCGAGGTGGGGACGATCAAGAAACCAGTGCCGACGTATCGCATGGGGCCCGTTCGGCGCAACAGCCCCGATGCCGCTGGAACACACCAAAGACACGGGCGTCATGCGAATCGGTACGCCACCACGAGGCTGAAGACGTACAGTGCGACGAGCACGACGGAGACCATGCTCGCGCGCCAGACTCGGTGCGTGCTGCGCACGGCGAGCGCACCGAGGACGATGGTCTGCATCACGATCGCCGTGGCTGCCATGATGATTGCCGAGAGGGCTTCCGTCTGGCCCACCGCATAGAGCAGCGCGCCGTTCAGGAAGAACACGTCGGCGACGGCAAGGACGAAGAGCAGGAACGCGTTGGCGCCGAGCACGTTGCCGAGCACGAGGTCCAGGTGCCCCCGCCGCGTGGAGGCGATACCGTTGGTTAGCTCCGGCAGGCTCGTAACGATGCCGAGCAGGGTGGCGCCTGCGAACGTGGCACCGAGTGCGTAGCGATCGGCGATCGTCTCCACCGTCAAACCCAGCTGGTAGGCCGAGACGATGATGACGACCGCCACGAGCGCGAACGCGAGCGCCAGGACGGGCACCGAGCGGTAGTCCCAGAAGCCCGGTTTAGGATGTTCGGGCTCCTCGAAGCTCTGCTGTGCTACGCGGTAGACGACATATTGCCCCACCCCGTAAAGCAGTAGAATCGCCAGGGCCGTGAGGCCGACGGGGCCAACGCTTGGCCCGGCCGGCCCGAACATCCCGACGTGGCCAAGCCCCACGCCGATGATCAGCAGTCCGAGTAGCGCGCAGCCGAGCAGGCCGGTCGCGATGTGATCCGCCGACAGTCGGTCGTAGACGGGTCTGGAGCTCAGCAGGTCGACGAGGACCAGGATGAACAGGTTGAAGATGCAGCTCCCGACGATGTTTCCGAGCGCGATCCCGACCTCTCCTCGGCCGGCGACGGAGATGGTCGTGACGATCTCGGGCAGCGTGGTGGCCAGCGACAGCAGCACGGTGCCGGCCCACGCCTGGCCCAGTCGCAGGCGCTCCCCCAGCGCCGCGGTTACCGGGCCGATGACGGTTCCGGCCACGACCACGGCGGATGCCCATCCCAGAAAAATCAGCCAGATCATAGGAGCTCCCGAAATCGGCTCGAGGTCTCCCTCACTCTGCGAAATTGCGCGGCGTGGTCACCCGGACCTGCGAACCACCGGTCGCGCTGCCGCATGACAGCGAGCATTCTCGCGGGCTTCGGCTGGCGCGTAGCTTGCTCACCGGATGTCGAGCAGTGCGTCGCACGACACCGAGCTGACTTCCCGCAGGGATTATCGATGGGCACGAAATTTGGCAAGAAGACCGACACCAAGCGCGGTGACTACCGCCTCTCGGAGCGGCGATTCGGTTCCTCGAGACGGCCGATCGCGCTCCCGGGCGACGTGGCCGGTCCTCATCGAGGGCCGCGGCCGGGATCGATCAGCTGCGCGCCGCTCCGTCGCATCGGCCGCTCTTGACATGCTCGGCCGGGCGGCGTGAAACACCTGAATGATCCTTCTCAATCCGAAAGCCCACGACCGCCACTACCCCGATGAGCGCTCACGCGAGATCATGCTCAAGACCATCGAGTTCTTCGAGACGAAGGGAAAGCGTCGCCTCAAGGACGACGATCACGGCCAGGTCTGGTACCAGGACTTCCTCGACTTCGTGAAGCGCGAGCGCATCTTCGCGACGATGTGCACGCCGGCGGCATACGGCGCCGAGGATTGCCGGTGGGACACATGGCGCATCTGCGAGTTCAGCGAGATCCTCGCGTTCTACGGCCTGCACTACTGGTACACGTGGCAGGTCTCGGTGCTCGGTCTGGGGCCGATCTGGATGAGCGAGAACGAGGAGGCCAAGCGCAAGGCTGCCCGGCAGCTCGAAGAGGGCGAGATCTTCGCGTTCGGCCTGTCCGAACGCGCACACGGCGCCGATCTGTACTCTTCGGACATGAAGCTTGCGTCGCAAGACGATGGTTCCTACGTCGCGAACGGCGCGAAGTACTACATCGGCAACGGCAACAAGGCGCGCATGGTCTCCACGTTCGCGAAGATGGCCGACTCGAACGACTGGGTGTTCTTCACCACCGACTCCCAGCACCCCAGCTACAAGCTGAACAAGAACGTCATCACCTCGCAGTCCTACGTGTCCGACTTCGAGCTGCACGACTACCCGATCGCCGAGGAGGACATCCTCTCGCGCGGCCCCGAGGCGTGGGACGCGGCGCTCAACACGGTCAACGTCGGCAAGTTCAACCTGGGCTGGGCCTCGATCGGTATCTGCACGCACGCTTTCTACGAGGCGGTCACGCACGCGCACAACCGGGTGCTGTACGGAAAACGCGTGACCGAGTTTCCGCAGGTGCGCAATCTGATGATGGACGCGTACTCTCGTCTCGTCGCGATGAAGCTCGTGGGCCTGCGCGCGGCCGACTACATGCGCTCGGCCTCGAGCGAGGACCGACGATATCTACTGTTCAACCCCATCGTGAAGATGAAGGTGACCACCCAGGGCGAGGACGTGATCGATCATCTCTGGGACGTGATCGCGGCGCGTGGCTTCGAGGAAGACACGTACTTCGAGATGGCCACGCGCGATATCCGCGCGCTGCCCAAGCTCGAGGGCACGGTCCACGTCAACATCGCGCTCATCGTCAAATTCCTCGCAAACTACTTCTTCAACCCGGCGGAGTTCCCCGAGATCCCGCGCCGTGACGACGCGGCCGACGACGCGTTCCTGTTCCAGCAGGGAGCCACGCGCGGTCTCGGTGGCATCCAGTTTCATGACTATCGCCCGGTGTTCGACCGATGGAGTCTCGCCAACGTCGAGATCTTCAAGGAACAGATCGAGACGATTCGCACGCTGTGTACCGAGGCGCCACCCTCGCGCGACCAGAGCAAGGACCTCGACTTTCTGCTCGCCGTGGGCGAGATTTTCATCCTGGTCGTCTACGGCCAGCTCATTCTCGAGAACGCCGAGATCTATGAGGTGCCCGACGCGCTCGTGAACCAGATCTTCGATGTCCTTGTACGCGACATGTCGCACTACGCGCTCGACCTGTACAACAAGACGGCGACCACGGCCGAGCAGATGGAGCACTGTCTGAAGCTGGTGAAGAAGCCGATCGCGGATGCCGCGGCCTTCGATGCCCTGTACATCGAGCACGTGACGGCGCTCAGCGGCGCTTACGAGATGAACACCTAGCCGCGTTCCCTCACGAATCCACGGCGCCCGTGCTCGCGCCGCCCGCTTTGCTGAACCGATCCGACGTGGTAGCCCCGACATCAGAACGCGGCCTGCCGGCGACGCGTAGCGGGGAGAGATGAAATGATCGATGTCCACTACTGGCCCACGCCCAACGGCAAGAAAATCACGATCCTGCTCGAGGAATGCGGTCTGCCCTATCGGATCGCTCGCTGCAGCATCGGCCAGGGCGATCAGTTCAAGGACGAGTTCGTGAAGATCTGCCCGAACACACGCATGCCCGCCATCGTCGACCACGATCCCGAAGGAGGCGGCGAGCCGATCGCCGTCTTCGAGTCGGGCGCGATCATGATGTACATCGCGGAGAAGGCCGG
>SPBQ01000515.1 GCA_004525875.1 Myxococcales bacterium | reverse complement strand
TACCTCCCGCAAGAACCCTCGATCTTCAGACGGCTGTCGGTCGAGCAGAACATCATGGCGATCCTGGAAACCCTGAAAATTCCCGCCAGTGAGTGTGCTGAACGTCTCGAAGAGCTCCTCGACGAGCTCGGTATCTCCCATCTCCGCAAGACCCAGTCCTCGGCCCTTTCAGGGGGAGAGCGCCGGCGCCTCGAGATCGCCCGCGCGCTGGTCGTGGCACCGCGTTTCATCCTCCTGGATGAGCCCTTCGCGGGCGTCGACCCAATCGCGGTGCTCGATATTCAGTCGATAATTTCGCAACTTAAGGCTCGTGGAATTGGTATTCTGATCACGGATCACAACGTTCGCGAGACGCTGGGCATTTGCGACCGCGCCTACATCGTCAACGCGGGCCGAGTGCTGGAAGAGGGGGCACCGGAGGAAATCGCCGCGAGCAAGAAGGCTCGCGAGATCTACCTCGGAGAACGATTCAGCCTCTGATTCCGGCCGACCCACTTCACGAACCTCGACGATCTGGCCCATGGCACTCGAGCAACGACTAAGCCTCAAGCAGACCCTGCAGCTGAGAATGACGCCTCAGCTGCGGCAGGCGATCAAGATCCTGCAGGTCTCGCGCGCCGAGCTTGAGACCATCGTCGGCGACGAGCTGTGCCAGAACCCGACGCTCGAGGAAGCCGATCTCGCCCCCGGCGCCGAGCAGCCCGAGTCGCGCACTGCCGACATCGAGGTCAGCGAAGGCGAGCCGGTCGAGACCAAGACCTCCGACACCGATACCGACTCGAGCGACATCC
Organism: Myxococcales bacterium; assembly: GCA_004525875.1. Next base: position 1,699 of record SPBQ01000515.1, on the reverse strand, counting down.
GCGAGGTCGACTGGGACGCCTACATGGATCGCTACAGCAGCGACTTCCATGGATCGATCGGCACCGGCTCGGACCGCGACGACAACAAGCAAGCCTTCCTCGAGAACAACGCCGGCGCCGGCGACAACCTGGTCACCACCATGTTGGACCAGCTCGCGCTCATCATGATGAACGACGAGGAGCGGCGCGTCGGCGAGATCGTGATCCAGAATCTCGACGAGAGCGGCTACCTCGCCTGCTCGCCCGAGGAGATCGCCACGCTCGCGCAGACGTCGGTCGAAACGGTCAACGACGCTCGTGAGATCATCCAGGAGTTCGAACCGCCGGGTGTCGCGTCGGTCGATCTTCGCGAGTGCCTGCTGGTGCAGCTTCGCCTGATCGGTTACGAATCCGACGACTACGTCGTTCAGATCGTCGACTCACATCTCGCCGACCTGGAATCGCGACGCTACGACAAGCTCGCCAAGACGCTCGGCACGACCGCGGACGAGGTCGTCGAGTGCCACCGCATCATCCAGAGACTCGAGCCGAAGCCCGGTCGCAACTTCGACGACGGCGAGACCCGCTACATCGTTCCCGACGTCTACATCCACCTTGTCGGCACCGAGTTCAAGGTCGTCCTCAACGACGAAGGACTCCCGCGACTGCGCGTGAGCCCGTATTACGAGCAGATGGCGGGCAAGTCGAGAGGCGCGACAGAGGCGCAGGGATATCTGCATGAGAAGATGCGCTCGGCCCGCTGGATCATCCGGTCGATCCACCAGCGTCAACAGACTCTGCGCAAGGTCACCGAGAGCATCGTCCGGTTCCAGGAAAGTTTCCTTCGCGACGGCGTGTCGCAGCTCAAGCCGATGGTTCTCAAGGACGTGGCCAACGACATCGGCATGCACGAGTCGACGGTGAGCCGCGCCACGGCCAACAAGTACGTGCATACCTCGCAGGGAATCTTCGAGCTCAAGTACTTCTTCACCAGCGCCATTCGCGGCACCGACGGAACCGACGTGTCCTCGGAGAGCGTGAAGCGCAAGATCCAGCAGATCATCAGTACCGAGGATCCCCGCAAGCCACTCAGCGACCAGTACATCGCCGAGAGCCTGTCGCGTCAGAACATTGACATCGCACGACGTACCGTGGCGAAATATCGAGAGCTTCTCGGGATCCTTCCGTCATCCAAGCGCAAGAGGTATCTGACGGGGACCTGAAGGCTACGACACGTAGGAGTCCCCCGGCCGTGCAAGTAACCGTAACCTTCCGACACGTCGACCCGACCGACGCCCTTCGCGACTACGCGATCAAGAAAGTCACGCACGTCGCGAGCAAGTACCTCAAAAGCGCCGTCGGCGCCCACGTCATCCTCTCCGTCCAGAAGCAGCGGCACGTCGCCGAGATCAACCTTCACGCCACCCGCTTCGACATCTCGGCCCACGAGTCGACCGACGACCTGTACGCCGCGATCGACCTGACCATCGCCAAGGTCGAGGCGCAGCTTCGCAAGCACAAGGACCGGATCAATCATCATAAGGGGCGCCGGACAGCGGTCAGTGAGCCGCGCGACGTACCGGTCGAAGTCATCGAGTCAGAGGAGAATGCTCGCGAGGGGGCACCGAGGATCGTCGAAACGGACAACATCCCAGCAAAGCCGCTCAGCGTCGAGGATGCGATCCTGCAGCTCGAGCTCACGCACGCAGAGTTCCTCGTG
>SPBQ01000012.1 GCA_004525875.1 Myxococcales bacterium | reverse complement strand
GCCCGGTGGTCGGCGTGACGGCGGTGAAGTAGAGACGGCCGCAGGCCGCCACGAGATCGGCCGGCGCGGAGCCATCGGGGCCCGGAACGATGTCGGCAACGCGCTCGGTTCCTGCCGGCGTCCCGTCACTGCGCCACAGCTCCTCGCCGGCAACAGCATCGCTGGCCACGAAGAACAGTGCCCCGCCCACGTCGGTGAGCTGGCCGGGAGCGATCGCCGTCACGAGAACGGTTCCTGTAGCCGTTCCATCGCTTGTCCAGAGCTCGTCGTCGCCGATCGAGGAGATGCGACGAAAGAACAGGCGTTCGTCGACCGCCGTCAGCTCGGCGGCATCGGAGGTGAGGAGCTGGACCGTTCCCGCTGCCGTGCCATTGCTGCGCCACAGGGAAGGTGTCGCCGTCCCTTCGCCCAGCATGAAATAGAGGAGCCCGCCCGCCGCCGTGAGCTGAGTCGCGCCGAGAGACCCATCACCCGCGCGAGTGATGATGCTCGCGCCGCTGCCATCGTTCTTCCAGAGCGTCGTGCCCGCCGAGCCTTCCGTGACGAAGAAGAGGCGCCCGCGGACCGCTTCGAGAGCGACTGGCACAGGACTGTAGAGGATCTCCGTCGCACTCGTGGGGCCAGCTTCGAAGAGTCCCATGACGATTCCGAGCATGTCGTCCACGGCGGTGAAGTGGAGCTGGTGGTTCACCCCGGTGAGGTGGTCTAGATACGCTCCGACCGGAAAGCAACATAGACAGCTCGTCGAACAGAACTGGCCCGAGTAGTCGGCGATCTGGAACGTGCCGCCGGCGGTCCCGTCGCTGCGCCACAGTGCCCAGCCGTTCTGGCGGAAGAAAAGAAGATCCCCGACCGACGTCATGAAGTCGATGTTGGGATCGGTCGCGGAACAGGTCACAAGAGCGCACGCCTCCGAGCCCGGAATCGTGGCCACCGGTACCGTACCCGCGATCGTTCCATCCGTGGACCAGAGATCCTCGAGCGGAGCGGCCACGCTCGGCATCTTGAAGTAGACCCGGCCGGCGTGAGGAGTCAGCCCGTCGGTGGGGCCTGCGAGGACCTGCGCAGTTCCCGCGGTCGAGCCGTCGCTGCGCCACAGGCCGGCGCTGTCTCGCCGGAAGACGACCGAGGATCCGAGCGGACGAACGCTGTCGAGCGCCGAGCTGGCCGGGCCTGCCTCCAGATCGACGACCTGGTAGGGAGTGTCGGCGAATGCGAAGGTGGGGCGCAGCAAGATCACTCCGAGCGCGCCGGCCAGAAGTCGAGGTCTCGCAAGCACGCGCGACCTCTACCATGCTGCCAATCGCCCGGGCAACCCGACGTCGGACCCGACGCGAGAACTCGAGGCCGGCAGCCCCCGGTGCGCGAAGCGTGCGCAGGATACGGTAGCAGGTGCAGATGCGCTAAGACGGCTGGCCTCATCGGGGTTGAAGACGTAGATCTTTTGGTGCCCGGTGTCGTTGCGATTCTGCATCCTCACCGATTTACGGCGATGAACATCCTGGTCACAGGCGGTTGCGGCTTCATCGGCTCCAACTTCGTGGGTCAGCGGCTCACCGATGCGACGGACGCCCGGTCGCCGGTATCGAAGCTCGTCAATCTGGACAAGCTCACCTACGCAGGCAATCCGGCCAACCTCGCCGACATTGCCGGTGATCCGCGTTACGTTTTCGTGCATGGTGACATCGGAGACGAGGAGCTCGTCACCCGGCTGCTCGCCGAGCACGCGATCGACGCGATCGTCAACTTTGCCGCCGAGACCCATGTCGATCGGTCGATCGACTCTCCCGAGCCGTTCGTCGAGACCAATGTCGTCGGCACGCTCCGGTTGCTGAACGCCGCCCGGCGTCACCGCGCGTCTCTGGCTGCCGATCGTCAGAGCGCCTTTCGCTTCCTGCACGTATCGACAGATGAAGTGTACGGGACGCTGGGGCCCAACGACCCGGCCTTCACCGAGGAAACAGCGTTCGCGCCCAACTCGCCGTACGCGGCCTCGAAGGCGGGTAGCGATCACCTCGTCCGCGCCTACCAGCACACGTACGGGTTGCCGACGCTGGCGACGAACTGCTCCAACAATTACGGGCCATTTCAGTTCCCCGAGAAGCTGGTTCCGCTCGTCATCCTCAACGCGCTCGATGGAAAGCCGCTGCCCATCTACGGAGACGGGCAGCAAGTGCGCGACTGGCTATACGTCGAGGACCACGCCACGGCGATCTGGCTCGTGCTGCACGAGGGGCGTCTCGGAGAAACCTACAACGTGGGCGGTCTGAACGAACGGCCGAATCTCGACGTCGTTCGCCGGATCTGCGCTCTGCTCGACGAGAAGTCGCCGCGCGAGGACCGAAAGTCTTACGCCGACCAGATGACTTTTGTCGAGGACCGTCCCGGACACGATCGCCGCTATGCCATCGACTGCAACAAGATCCAGAAGGAGCTCGGCTGGGCGCCGAAAGAATCGTTCGAGACGGGCCTGGCAAGGACCGTGGACTGGTACCTTGCTCACCGCGACTGGTGCCGGGAGATCACCGAGACCCGCTATGACCGCGAGCGTCTGGGCGTCGAGCGCTGAGGGCCGGCGTTCAAGGACAGCTGTCGTTGGCGATGCCGTCGTCGAACGTGTCGCAGTCGATCCCGAGCGCATCGAAAGAGTTCAGCGAGCGGCAGAAGCGACACTGGACGGCGCCGATAGCGCAGCTGCCGAGCTGGCCGGCGTCCGGCGCGTTCGCACACTGGCCGGGGAAGAGGGAGTCGATGGGGACCGTCGTCTCCGCGACACAACTCGCGGCCGTCTGCCCGAGTGCGGCGGCCGACTTCCCGATCTTGCCGCGCTCGTCCGCTGTCAAGACGGCGAGGATGGAGGCCTGCAACTCCTCTTCGGACGCCACGGCCGCAGCGCCTGCGCCCTTGAGCGCCGTACGCTTGGCCCGTAGCGTCAGGTTCCAGGTCGTCTTCAGCAAGTGTGTGGCCCGCTTGATGACGTTTCCCTGACACGCCGCTGCGTCACGGTCCACGTCGTTCGGAACGATCGCGGCGTCGAGGTCGGTGCCGAACAGATCTTCCACGATACCGTGGCTCTCGGACGCGGCCGACGTGACGATCCGGGAAGAGCCCGTGAAGGCGAAGTTCGGCGGCTGCGCGCCGGCGCTCAGACAGCTCTTCGCTTCCTCGGCCACTACCTTGGCGATCGTCGATTCGACCTTGCCCCGCACGTCGTTGCCGAGACAGGCCTGAGCGGTCTGCTGCTGGCCCGGACGGCCGAGCTTCGCCGTCTTTCGCTTCGCCGCGAGTCGTAGACACCTCGTGTTCTCGCGGTCCTGCATCGCGAACACACGGGCGCCGCCCTTGTTCATCTGGTTGAGGCACTCCGCCTGGTCCGATGTCTGGACCTGCTCGAAGTCGCACGGCTCGCCGACGCCGTCGCCGTCCGTGTCGAGCTGGTCGGGGTTCGCCAGCGCGCGGCAGTTGTCATCGGCATCGAGAACGCCGTCCAGGTCGCGATCGATCCCCATCCGCAGACCGGAGCCCGGCGGTACGCAGGTGTAGGTCAACTCCTGGCCAGCAACTTCCGCCAGCGCGCGCAACTCTGAATCCGTCAGTGAGGCCTCGGCCTCGCGGTCGCTCGCGAACGTGCCGAGGGTGCTGTCGAGCAGCCATCCGCGAGCTTCACCATCGATCCGACCCTTCGCGATCAGGTCGCACTCCATCGCTCCCGGATTCCCCTTCAACACGAACGGGGTCATCGCCTGATTCCGAAGCAGCGTGATCCGGTCGTCGACGGTGGCATCGGCGGAGCCGGAGCGCGTGATCTGCTCCCCGACGATCGGTGCGAGATTGCTGGGGTAGGCGAATACGAAATCTTCGATTTTGCGGAGCTGTTCCTCACCGTCGGGAAACTCGAACCCGGCCAGGACCAGGAACGTCGTCAGGTCGCCGAGGTTGGCCGCGTGGCCGAGTCCGAAGCCTCGGATCTGGTCGCCCAGGTCGAACCCCGAGTTTCCAAGCCTGTTGAGGGCCACAGGTCCGAATGCTCCCACCTTGTCGTATATGTTTCGGAGCTGTGGGTTCTTGATGTTGCCGGGATCGAAGACCGACTGACCGTCCGCGCCGAAGAATCCCTGAGCCGGGTCGATCTTGTGGCAGTTGTTACACTCGCCCACCTGGACGCGCGTTGCGACGTCGAAGTACGTGCGTCGGCCCTCGGCGAGATCAGGCGTATCGAGATTGTCGAGCGGCCGCATCGGGTTCGGCGGCGGGATGATGGTGAGCGCGAACTCGGGGAACGCTTCCATCTCGGGAATCGAGAGTGGCCCCTCGTCCCGGCCCAGAAGGCCTTCGAAGGCACCGTTGAACGCCATGAACGCAGCGAACTCGTCGAGCGGATCTCCGCTGAGCGGATCGTTTCCGCCCGTCCGGTCACCCCGCCAGTGCATGGGGCCGTGATTATCCATCCCACGCAACGTCTGCGTTCCCATCGGCCCCTTCAGCGGGTTGAACACTAGCGGCTGCGGGCTCGGGAACCGGAAAGGATTCGGGTTCGGTGTGCTGACCGCCGACGGATTGCCGAGGTTCCAGGCCAGATCGTCCTTGTCGCCGAGGATGTGGCAGGACCCGCACGATGATTCGCCGTTGCTGGATGAGAGCCGCGCGTCGTAGAGGAACCTTCGGCCCTCGCGCACCGGTGCTGGTTCCGGGTTGTGTAGGGAGACGAGTTCGATCTCCTCTTGCGCAGCGCTGTTGACGACGGAAATCGCATTGTCGAGGCGCGTGTAGACGTACAACCGGTCGTTCGCGTCATCGACGATGAGACCGGCGGGGCCGCCGCCGGAGAGCTCTACGTGCTGCGCGGAATCCGGGACGAACGTGGCGGCATCGAGTGCGGCGGTGTCGAAGATTCCGATCTTGTCCGAGCCCAGCGCCGCCACGTAGAGCGTCGAGCCGTCGCTGGAGAAGGCCAGGGCGGCGGGCGTGGAGAGGCTTCGCTCCCTCGTTCCGGCCGGCACGGGAGAAACGTCATAGTCGATGTGTTTGTTCAGATGTCGTGGCGCGACGGTACCGGCGGCGTCGATGCGGGTGACGTGCGCCTCGTGGATGTGACCTCGCACGTTCGCGGTGCCGATCGCTGGACCCTCGAAACGGGCGGCGTTGTTCGCATCCGTGTTGGCGACGTAGACGCCTCCGCCCGGGTGAGTTGCCATTCCGTACAGGATGGTGCCGACGCTGGGGAAGGCGCGCAGTTCGATCGGAGGGTCGGCCAGCCCATCGATCTCGAACACGTCCAGATCGGGGAGATTGAACGGCACGGCTCCGTTCCAGTTGCGTCCGAGGACGTCCTGCCACTGTCCGGATGCCTCGTCGAATTTCACCATGAGGCCCTGTTCTTCCGCCGGGTTGCCCGCCGCATCGACGTTCGGGCCTGGAACGCCGCCCGGCAAGATCGGCAGGTCGCCGGTTCCGGGCTCGCCGATAACAGGTGGATCGTCGACGCCCGCGCTATCCAGCCTGCACTGGCCCCTGAACTCTCCGCCGTCACACACGGCGCCCTGGTTCACCGCAGTGGTCCGGTTCCCGGAGTGGAAGATTCCGACGTAGACCTTCGAACCGTCCGCGCTCGCGGCAAGGGCGCGTGGCTTGTCACCGAAGACGCGGACGATCGTCTCCGGCTCGCCGCCGAGCGACGAGCCGAGATCCTCGGCGTCGAACACCCAGACGTCGGCCCTGCCGACACCGGGTGTCCGGATCTCGGCGTACGGATCTTCGGGGTGATTCTGGCCGCGGCGGGCGGCACTGACGAATGCGCGCGTGAAGGGGGCGGCCGGGGTCTCACGAGGACCTGCGAATACGACGTCCCAGGGCTCATCTCCGACCAGCAGTGTGCGTGTCACGCGCGCGGGTGAGGAGCCGACGTCGACGATGCTGACGCTGTCCGACAGGTGGTTCACTACCCATACTTCGCTGTCCGTGCGTGCGCTGACCGCCACCGGCTCCAGCCCCACCGCCACGGAGTCGGTATGGCGCAGGCCACCGGGGCCGATCGTGAAGATCTCCAGCTGACCGTCCGGCGTGTTGACGGCGAACAGGCGGCTGCCATCCGGCGACAGCGCCAGCGGTCGTACGGGGACCGTCTCGAAGTTGATGTAGTTCGCCTGTGCGACGCTGATGCTCGCACAAAGGTAGGCAACGGCTACAAGTAGCAGAGAGGCTTTGATTCTCATCGGTAGTCTACCAAGGCAGCGGGTCAGCAATTCGATCGGGTCGGGACGCCGGATGCCGCCGTCAGCCCGATCCCCTCCCGTTCGGGGAGGAACTCAACCGAAACTAGCAGCGCTGCGCGCGCCCTGTCGAGGGAAAATAAGACTGCCGGAACTCGTGGAGGGCCTCTATCCATCCGAGCTTTCTGAGTTCTCATGGCCGCCACGGCCCGGTCGAGCTCCTGTTCTCCGAGAAGCGCTGGCCCAGGGTGATGGAGCGATGCTCTCACGCGCACTCGGGGGGTCGCCGGCCGTGAATGGCCGGGCGTTCTGCGATCGAGTCGATTGGGCGATCGTCGCCTGGGGCCGCAGCGCGCGATGTGGGGGGAGCGCCCCTCGGTCAGTTCCCGCCGCTGCCGCGCGGCGAGCGCGTGACCGGTCGTGATTGGATAGCGACCGTCTATCCGTTAGGAACGCTCACGACCGGTCGCGGACCGCCGCGGCGCGGGCGTGACACATGCGTGTAATGCGAACCGTACCGCTCGCCTGGTTGCTGAGTCTGGTCATGGCTGTCGGGCTCCTTGCGTGCGATCGCGCTCCGCGCGGTCGAGCGATACCCCGAGCGATCATCTTCGTCTCTATCGACAGCCTGCGCGCCGACTACCTCAATTCTTACGGTTACGAACCCTACGAGACCTCTCCCGCCCTCGACGCCTTCGCGAAGGACGCGATCCTGTTCGAGAACTGCATCGTCGCGGAGCCGTGGACGCTCACCTCGCACATGAGTCTCATGACGGGTCTGTACCCTCAACGTCACGATGTTCGAGATCAACGTGCAGTGCTGGCGCCGGGCGTCCCCACGCTCGCCGCGCGGCTCAGGGATCAGGGCTACCGCACGAAGGCCTTTGTCGACGGTGTATTCATGAGCGACCGATACGGATTCGACCACGGATTTGACGACTATGCCGTGGCGATCCACCGGGGCTTCAGCTTCATCATGCCAAAGGCGCTGACCTGGGTGCGGGAGCACCGAGACGAGCGCTTCTTCTTGTTCCTGCATACCTACGATGTCCATTCCAAGGGGGGGCATCCCTACTACGAGAGCCCGCCGCCCTATCGCGGGATGTTCTCCGGGAGTTCTTCCTCGTACCTTCAGCCGTTGGCGAAGCAAGACTTCGAAGCGGCGCTCATGGCGCGCACCACCGAGCTCAGCGACGTGGACAAGGATCTGATTCGTGCGAGGTATGCAGAGGCAGTTCGCTTCGTCGACGACCAGCTCGGTGTAATGTTCGAAGAGCTCAGGGAGCTCGGCATCTATGACGATGCGCTGGTGATCGTTTCATCCGATCACGGCGACGGGCTGTTCGATCACAGCGCCTGGGGGCACACGGAGGTGTACGATCACACGATCCGGGTCCCGTTGCTCGTCAAGATGCCGCACAGCGAGTACGCGGGAATGCGGGTCCCCGCCGTGGTCGAGTGGATCGACCTCATGCCGACGATTCTTCCCCTAGCCGGGGGGATTGCGCCTGACGGGCTCGACGGTGAATCCGTTCTCGATGTTCTGGAGGGCGAGACCGGTGACGGAGTCGCCTATTCCATCTGGTCGCCGCGCTCGCGTAATGTGGAGCTATTCTCGATCCGGACGCGGCGTCATCACTACGTCGTCGATCGCAACCTGGGAGCGACCTACTTCTTTGATCTCGACGTCGATCCGCTGGAACGCGACAATCTGTCTCTGTCGGAGCAGGCGGAGGAGGCCGCGCTTCGCGATCAGCTCGCTCGCTGGATGGTTGAACACGATCGGGAGACGGGAACGAACGACTCGGCTGGCAGCAGAGTCCTCGAGGAGAGCACGCGGGAACAGCTGCGGGCCCTCGGCTATACCGATTGAAACATACGCCCCCGGCCACATCGCGGCCCCAAGACGGCGTGGCGGATCAGTACTCCCACACGTAGAGACCGCCGGGAATCTGGAGCTCCGCACGTTCGGTTCCCTTGCGCTCGTACAGCACGACCAGGTTGGCCAGCGCGGCTCGGCGTACGTAGCGCTGCTCGAGCCGCTCATCTTTGCTGAACCGTGCGGTGAGGGTTCCGGGCAGGTTTTGGACTAGCCACTGGTTGATCAGGATCACGTCGGGGTCGAAGTCGAACAGGTAGTCGAGCGCGTCCTGTGCGGTGTCGGGCCTTTTCTCCCAGGCCATCGCCGGTGTCGCGATGTCGAAGAACAGCCATCGGTACAGGCGCAGCAGGGAGCTGCGCTCGGCGCGCGACGCGAACGTGTGGTAACCCGCGAACTTGTCCGTCAAGCCGTAGCTGTCGACGATGATCTTGTCTGCGCCCGCGAAGTAGGCTGTCTGACCCATCTGGTCGTACACAATTCTGGTGCCGTCGGGATAGTTTTCCGCCAGGAACTTGCCGATGAGAGCTTGATAGTCTTGCTCGATCGCGCTGCCGGCAACGCGGTCCAGCGACGTAAAGATCCAGGGTGACGCTATCTTCGTGACTGTGGCAGATGCGTAGCGGGCGGGATCCTGCAGGAAGTGACCCATGGCCGTCCCGTATGGGTTGGGTTGCAGACGGTCGGCACGTGCGGGCGTGAGAGGAGCGGCGGCTGTGGCGATGACGAACGCTACGCAAGCGATGCGAAGCAGCATGCGCAACGGCCGAGTGCGGCCGCAGAGCAGGTAGTCGAGCCCGCTGACGCACGCCACGTAGAACACCGGCAGCAGCGCGACCAGATGACGGAAGTGGGGCTTGCTGCCCTCCAGGACCATCAGGCTCCATCCCACGAGGAGGGCGAGGACCGATAGCAGCATGATCTTCTCACCCGACCAGAACGACCTACGCGGCAGACACAGGAGCAGGGGTAAGGCGAAGGGGTAGAGAAAGGCGGATCTGAAGTAGAAGTGCGTCGCCGCAACGCTCGCGCCGTAGTCGGACGGCATCTTCATGTAGAAAGTTTGAGGCAACAGGTCGTGGAAGTAGAACATCCGGGCGATCGTAACGACGAACGCGACGCACAGCAGGAAGAGCAACGGTCGTGCGAGCTCCACGGGCCGGTCGCGGTGGAGCCAGAAGAACGGGACCAGCGCGAGCAGGAGAAAGGCGCCCTCGGGTCTTGCCAGGAAGAGCGCGCTCGCCGCCAGCCCCCATCGACGGGTCAGAGTCGGGTCGGTGAAACACAGGGTCGCCCACAGCGTGGCGCTCGCAAAGAGCGGCGTCTCGAGCCCCCGATGGCCCCACAGAACGAACGGAATGCTGGTGGCGGTGAGTAGCACCGGCGCGAGGCGGGCGACGGGATCAGACACGAAACGGTTGGCAAGTCGCGCCGTCAACACGAGCGCGACGGCGCCGAAGAGGATACCGAGAAATTTCACGGCCGTTACCAGCGGTATCGGCAGGAACGTGAGGGCAGCGACGAGGAACTGCCAGACCGGGGACGTGCCGGCTTCAACCGGTGGGCCGCCCCGGTTGAATACGTAGCCGTAGCCGGCAGCAATGTTCTCGGCGAAGCGGAAGTAGATGTAGGCGTCCTCGAAGATGTCGTTGTACGTGAGGAGGCTCAGAGTCACGTAGACGAGGATGCACGCGGGGACACCGAACCGCGTGAGACTCTCCTCGAATCGCTCCGACCGCGACTCGCGCGAGGTGTCGAGGGACAAGGAAGTGCGAAATCTCATGGAGCCACGCTGGGTCGTGGGAGCAGGATCGCCCAGTACTCGTGTCTTTCGTGTTCCGCGTAGCGCTCCCGGATCCATGCCGACAGCAAGGGAGCATAACGGTCGAGTCCGCGTCCCTCGAGGCGGTCGAAGTCCTGAGTCGGAACGACGACGAGAACGGGTTGATCGCGCTCGAGTCGCTCGATGAACGCCCGCTCTTCGTACTCGTCGCGGAAGGTCCCGGGCATGATCACGTCGGCGCCGCCCGGTCCCATGCGGCCGGTCAGCGCGGAGAGCAGTGGAATCGAGCTCGCGTCGAGGATGATGTCTCCAGGCTTCGTCAGCCGCACCGTGGCCATCGCCGTGCGATCGAAAGCCGCGCCGGCGCCAAATCCCAGATGACGGGTCCTTTTGTCGGCGATCTGCATCGGAACCTTCGTCCCGGCATAGCCCAGAAACCAGAGGTCGACTCTCTGCGCGAGGATCGACGCGAGCAGAACCAGCGCCGCGGTCGTGAGCGCGACCCGCCGGGCTTGGCGTTCGGGCCAGAGTGAACGCAGCACCACCTCCAATCGACTCAGCGCGAAGCCGGTCAGCAATAGAACGGGTGGCATTGCGGAGTCGAGATGTCCGTAGTCGGCCCGACCCAGCGCGCGTGTGAAGTAAACCGCACCCCAAACGACCACGGCCACGACCAGTGGGCGTCGAAGCACGGCGGTGGTGGGGCCACGCAGCCAAGCCACTGCTGCCGCCAGCAGGTAGGACGCATAGAGCATCAGCCCGAGCCGAAACTCCAGCGCCTCGAAAGCATAGGTAATGTCCCAGCGACCCCAGCTCTTGGGCCAGTGCAACGCCGGCATGGGAAGACTCTGAAGCCGCGTCATCTCGACGGGGCGTACGAAGATCTCGCTCCACACGGTCGCCGGCCCGACCGTCCATAGCAACCACATGGCGACGGGAGTGCAGGCGGCGACCGCTCCACCGAGGAACGCGAGTCCGTCGGCCGGCCAGTCGCCAAGATCACGCTTCGCCGCGAGGAAGCCGGCCGCCATCCCGACCGCGACCGCCACCGCGGGCGTGAGTCGGAAGCACAGGCTCACACCCGTCCACAGGCCGGCGATCATCATCCAGCGGTGTTGCTCGCTTTCAAGCCAGCGACTGAACGCTAGCAGGGCCAGAACTGGAAACAGGAGGTAGCGATAGCCGAACATGAAGTGGGAGATGTGCGAGTGTGGCGAGTGGATACAGAGGAGGAGCGCGGCCACGAACGCATACGCCGGAGGCATCAGGCGGCGGCCGAGGACGTACATCGCGAGGCAGAGCGCCGTATTGAACGCCGAGTAGATGACGCGGCTCGCGATGAGACCGGGCGGATCCAGGGCGTATGCGATCCACGCCGGCAGCAAGTGTCCGGGCGGAAAGACGAAGAATACGTCGCTGTACAGGGTCCCGCCTGCATGCAGACGCATGGCCGCGTACAAAGGCCACCCCTCATCCACCGCGTTCGCGCCCTCGCCGTAGAAGAACCGCTCGAAGTATAGGCTGAGGGCGAGCAGGATCAGTGCGTGGATGGCGGTGATCGTCCGGCGCGAGAGGCGGGGGAGCGATGACGACAACCGGGACATGAGCGGGGACTGCATTTTACTGCCTCAGCGCCGTGGCCTGCTCGGCCTCACGCAATAACGAGTCGAGGGAGCGCCGCGGTCTCATGACCATCAGCATCTGGTAGGAGAAGAGTCGGCGCATCGGAACGATCGCGAACCGGTTGAGAGTGAGCAACGCTCGTGCGATCCGGCGACTTCGCGTCGCCAGCGGGAAAGGCGCCGGGACACCCTCTTGCCGAATGACCTGAAAGCCGCGCTGCTCGAACAGCCTCGCCAGTGTTCCGAACGTGAACAAGCGTGTGTGGGTGAGATCGAGAATTCCTCGCTTTCCGTAGTTGAACTGACCGAGCAGTAGCATGAGCCGTTGTAGTACGAAGGCGATGTTGCCCGTGGTCATGACCACGCAGGTTCGCGACTCCGTCGAGGTTGCTGCGTGCAGGGCGCTGACGAAGGCCTCGGGTCGGAGCAGGTGCTCGATCACGTCGAGCATGACGACCAGATCGTAGCTGCTGATGTCGACCGGTGGCAGACCGTCGTCGAGATTCCACTGAACGAATCGATCCAACGTCACGCCCTGCGCGAGCGGCTCGGTGTCGACGCCCGTGACCTTGCAGCCGAGCTCCGTCTCGAGCAGAGATGCGAAATAGCCCCCGGCGCATCCGAGCTCCAGGATCCGCGACCCGGGTTCGATCAGCGTGAGGACGCGGGTGTGAGTGCTGTCGAAATCGAGCTTCAGCTGGTAGTGCGCGTTTTCGCGGCTGTCGACCCGGCAGTCGAAGCGCGGATCGTGGAACAACATCATCTCCTGAACGCGCGCTCGCAGGACCGCTCGCATGACGTCACGCGCGTATCGAAGGCCGGTGAGGATCCGAATGTCCCGTCCGTGGTAGGGCGGGATTCCCACCTCCTGGATGCGCAGCCCTGCGAACACGAGCTGGATGATCACCTCCGTATCGAAGTGCAGCTCGTTCGTGTTGAGCTCGAACGGAAGCTTTTCGAGGGCATCTACGCGGAAAGCTCGGTAGCCGCAGTGCCACTCGCTGAGTTGCGTACGGAGAATGCGATTCTGGAAGCGACTGAGTACCCGCGTTCCCAGCGTCTTGTACAGCGGCATCCCGCGCGGGCGCCTGCCGTCCGGCCCGAGCATGCGCGAACCGAGCACCGCGTCGGTCGCTGCGCTCCGCAGCGGCGCCAACATCTCCGGGAGCCGTGCCGGGTCGTAAGCGCCATCCCCGTGGAGCAATGCGACGAGATCGAATCCGTTCTCGATTGCGTATCTGTAGCCGAGCTTCTGCGTCCCGCCGTAGCCCTGCTCGCGAGCGTTCACGAGAAGGCGTAACGGGAACGGCAGGCTGCCAGCTTCTTCCAGCGTGTTGGTACGATCGAACGTGGCGTCGATGGAAGCGTCGTCGATCACCAGGATCTCCACGTCGTACTCCTCCGCGAGCGCCGCGGGTATCCCATGGAGCACGTTCCGGATCGTGTTCTCGGCATTGAATGCTACGACCAGCAGCAGCAGGCGTTGACGCGCTCCGGTGGTGTTTTCTGGCGACACCTGGAGGTCTCGATCACGGGCCTCGTTCATTGGAGATAGCCGAGCGCGCGCAAGCGCTCGGCGTCGTCGGCCGTGAGCTCGCCGGGCTGATAGTCGCCGGCCCCGAGCTCACTCATGAGCTCGTCGATCCGGCGAACATGGGTGGCCACGAGCTCGCCATGATCGGCGGCCACGTCCTGGGTCTCCTCCGGATCCTCGCGAAGATTGAAGAGGTACGTCGCGCCACTGGAGCGCTTTCGCAGGGTCTTCCAGCCGTCCCGTCGGTACGTCTGCCAGGCGATCTCGCTCAGGTAGACTTCATCAGGCTCCAGATCTCGCGCCGGCACGCGTTCTCCGGATGCAAGCTCGATCAAGAGCGCGAAAAGATCCTGCGAGCGAACGAGACGGCCCGGATCGTCGAACTGTGCCGGGCTGACGATGAGCGGCACCTGGAGCACCTGTTCGTATGAAGGATTGCCGATGTGCCCGCGCGCCGCCGCGGGGGTATGGGTCTCGTCGAGCTTCTCGCCGTGGTCGGAGGCCAGCACGATCACGGCATCGTCCAACACCCCACGCTCGCCGAGCCCGTCGAGAAGCTTCCCGAGATTGCGATCGAGAGCCTGCACGGCCGCGTCGTACGTGAGATCGAGCTCCACATAGTCGTGAACGTCCACGTAGTGCAGGTAAAGGAAGACGGGCCTTTCGGGCCGCCGATCGAGGGCGGCGAACGCTGCCGCGTTGACCTTCTCCGCGTTGTGCGATTCGGCGACTTCATGCCAGCTCACGTCGCGCCCCAGCGTCGGATCGTAGCGGATTCCGACCTCCAGCCAGTCATCGAATCCACGCTCGAAGCCGGCCGGGGCGTACATCAGCTGATTGGAGATCACCCCGATGTTCGTGTAGCCGGCCGCGCGCATGCGCTCACCGAGTGTCTCCACCGCTCGGGGCAGGCAGGCGGTCTCGCCGGAGTCGCTGGCGAGGCGGGCCAGGCCGCACCACGTACGGCCGTTCCACTCCAGCGCCCGCTCGCGTTCGCGCCAGTCGATGCTCGGGGTACGCCCGGTGAACACCGCGCCCATGGACATTGTCGTCTGATGGAACGAAGCGACGGCACTGGTGAAGATCTGGCCGTCTCTTGCCAGCGCGTCGATGTTCGGCGTCCTGAGGTCCGAGCCGTAGCACGAGAGGTGATCGCGCCGCAGGGTGTCGACGAGGATGAAGATGATGCTCGGCGGGCCAGCTCCGTTGCGCGGCCCCGTCCTGCTAGCGACGAGGATGCCGACGGCCATGACCGCGAGTATGAGGCTTATCGTGATTCCTCGACGCGACATCTGCCGTCGTCCCCTCGACCGAGCCTCGACGCTGTAGCTGTGGGCGCGGCTCACCGCAATGCGCGAGGACGTCCGTCAGCCGCTGTCGGGTCGATAGCCCGCCATGCTGCCATCGACGTCGGGGGAGAGGCAAGGGCGGTTGCCGAGTGCTTTGACGGTAGTTCGAAGGCGTGCCATGCTCCGCGAGGCTCGGTTTCATGGCCAAGGACACACCGCAAACCGGGCGCCACCTCGGCCGCCGCAAGTTCCTGGAGCTCGAACTCCTCAACGCGTTCGGACTCTGGGCCGCAAGCCTCGCACGGGGGCGAGCAGCCGCGCAGGCAACCGGTCCGCCCGCGCCCGGCGAGCGGCCGCCCGCATCGGCCGTGCGCCGCCACGTTCAACTCGGGCGTACGGACCTGAAGATCTCCGACATCTCCTTCGGCTCGGGCGCAACCGTGGACACCAACCTCGTTCGCTACGCCCACGACCGCGGCGTGACCTATTTCGATACGGCCGAGTCCTATCCGATGGGCCAACCCGGAAAGGCCGAGGTGGCCATCGGCGAAGCTCTGAAGGGCAAGCGAGACAAGGTGGTCATCGCTTCGAAGACGATCGCCAACGCTGGCGACAAGCGGGACGTGTTGATGGCGCGGCTCGAGAAGAGCCTGGCG
>SPBQ01000553.1 GCA_004525875.1 Myxococcales bacterium | reverse complement strand
TCGTGACGGCCGTCTGGGTCGCGCCGACCTGGGCCGACCATCACAACGAGAGCAAGGCCTACGTCGTCGGCGTGGAAGGCATGATCTGCCCGTCCGGCTGCACGTCGAGCGTGCGCGAAGCACTCGAGACCGTCGACGGCGTCGAGAAGGTCGAGGTCAACTTCGACGAGAAGAACGCCACGGTCGACATGGCCCCGGGCAAGACGCTCACCGCAGACAGCTGTGAGAAGGCGTTCGGCAACAGCGGTTACTTCGTCTCCAGCTTCGAGGAGAAGCAGCTGGCCGACGCCCACGAGGGCTGATACCGGCTCAGGCCGGGGCCCGGACAGGCTCCGGCTCACGCTCGCGATGCGAGTCAACTCCGTCCGAGCCGCGCGAGAGCCAGGCGAGCAAGAGCAGACCCGGGATCGCCGCGAACGTCGTCAACACGAAGAACTCTGCCCAGCTCATGCTATCCGCCAGCCAACCGGCCGATGACGAAAGCCAGGTACGCGCCGCCGACATGAATGACGTGAGCAGCGCGTACTGCGTGGCCGTGTAGGACACGTTGCAGAGGCTGCTCAGATATCCCACGAAGGCCGCCGTTCCCATTCCGCCGGCCAGATTCTCCAAGCCGATCGTTACTGTGAGCATCGGAATGCTGTAGCCGACCCAGGCCTGCACCGCGAAGGTCAGGTTCGACAGCATCTGCAGGATACCGCAGATCCATAGACAGCGGATCAGCCCGGTGGCATTCATCAGGCTGCCGCCGGCCGCGGCACCGAGCAGCGTGGCGGCGAGCCCGTAGGTCTTCACGACCGTTGCGATCTCCACCTTGCTGAAACCCAGCTCGAGCAGGAACGGGTTCGTCATGACGCCGGCCAGCGCGTCGCCGAACTTGTAGAACATCACGAAGAGCAGGATCACGGCCCATCCCTTCCGCTTCGCGAAATCGAGCAGTGGGCAGGCAACGGCGCTGTACAACCACGCGAGCGGACGTGCCAGCGCTGCGGGCAATCGCGGACGTGCGGCGAGATAGCGATCAGCCGCGAGCGCGAGCGCTCGGGTCTCCTCGGTCTCGACACGGACCGGCTCAGGACTCAGGAGCGTCGCCAGCACCCCAACGCCGACGAGCGCGGCCATGACGACGTAGACCTCGAACCAGCCCGTGTAGCTCGCGAGAAACAGAGCTCCCGCTCCAGAGGTAAGCATTCCGATCCGGTAACCGAACACGACGGCCGCCGCCCCGGCGGCCTGCTGCTTCTCGTCGAGGACGTCGACGCGGTATGCGTCGACGACGATGTCCTGGCTGGCCGAGCAGAACGCGACGATCACGGCGAACATCGCGGTCGTCCATGCGTCGACCCCGGGTTGCGTCGTACCGAGGCCGACAATCGCCGCCATCAGGGCGATCTGCGTGGTGAGCATCCAGCCCCGCCTGCGGCCGAGCCGGCTCATGGGCGCCGGCGCAGGGAGGCGATCGATGAGCGGTGCCCACAGGAACTTGAGCGCGTACGGCGTCGCAACCGACGCGAACAGACCGATCGACGTGTTGCTGAGCCCCTGCTCCTTGAGCCATAACGTCAGTGTCGAGAACGTGAGCGCCAGCGGGAGCCCGCTGGAGAAGCCGAGCACGGCGATGCTGAGGATCCGGCGATCACGGTAGACGGCAAGCGACTCGAACCAGCGGCGGACGAGAGATCGGTATACCACGCACCATTGTTCCGGTTGGCGGGGGGTGGGTTCAACCTCGACCTCGCGCCACGGCCGTCCGTGCAACCCCAGATCGAGCTGAAATGCGGCCCGAGCGCGGGTTTGGTGCGAGTCGTCGAGTGCCGGCCGAGTAGGATCCTTTCACCGGCCAGGGCGACCGGGCCCACGATGAGGCCCGGATCTCCGGTTTCGACGACGCGCAGGTGTCGCGGATCCCGCGTTCGCGGCCCGTCGCCAGAGGCGACGCGGTGGCTGAACCAGGACGTCTCGCGGTCGTCATGCACGCGGCGCCGTCCGGTCGAGTCGGACGCACCGGACAGGCCTGCCGCAGCGCGGCCGCGATGGAGTGACTGCGGACG
>SPBQ01000364.1 GCA_004525875.1 Myxococcales bacterium | reverse complement strand
GTGATCAACCGTCGAGTAAGCCGTCTGGGCTGTCGTCCGCCCCTTGCCCGACCGAAACCGACCGTGAAGATCTACAGGACGGAATGAGCCCAGTTGACGGGTCACTCCATATCAGGAGTCCCGACCGTGAAAAATGCGACCCGGTTTTGCATCGGTTGATCGGCGCGCGCCGCTCGCCAATTCCCCGCCCGATCGGCTATCTTCACCAGCCGTGGGAGCTGCAAGCCAAAAGCTCGGGCGCACGATCACGCTGTCTTTGCACACAGCGATGACGGCGTGATCGAGGCGATTGAGATGAGCGAACGGCTTCTCGATCTCTGCGATTGGAACCACCGGGTCGCCAGCATTGCCATGTTTGGTGCGTCGCACACGGGCGCCGCGCTTGAGAACCGCGACCTCTGGATCACACACTGTGGCTTCCCCGCGCAGCCCTTCAACTGCGCGTTCTTGAAGAACCCGGGAGAGCGCCTGCCCGAGGCCATCGAGACCACGGAGCGATACTTCGCGGGCGTCGATCTGCCTTTTTGCTTCAACTGCCGTGCCGATCATGCCGACCGATGCGCCGAGGCGCTCGAGACCGCCGGCTACCCACGCACCGTGGAGACCCCGGTGATGGCAATGGATCCGATCACAGCTGCGACCAAGCCGGTGGATGGACTTGAGATCCACCGCGTCGAAAGCGCTGGGGATCTGGCGGACTTCCAGAAGACCGCCTCCCTGGCCTTCGGCTTCCCCGAGGCCGCCGGGCCTCACTTTCTAACCGAGGAGCTGCGAGCCCAGCCGAACGTGCGTTTCTACCTGGGCCGCATCGACGGCCAGGCGTGCTGCACGTCGCTCGTGATCGCGACGGGAGGCGTGGCGGGCATCTACTGGGTGGCGACTCTCGATGAGCAGTGCGGCAAGGGGCTGGGCGAAGAGATGACCTGGGCGGCCGTGCTCGGCGGCCGGGAGCTAGGCTGCGGTATCGCCAACTTACAGTCGTCGCGCTCGGGATACTCAGTTTACGCGCGCATGGGTTTCGAGACGCTGACCCACTATGTGCGCTTCGAGAAACCAGCCCCCTGAGTAAGGTACGATCGCGCTCGAAACGTCCTCCGCCCAGACGATGCAGTTCCCCATACGGGTCGGTATTTCATGTCCCAAACCGTGCTGCGCATTTGGGACATGAGGTCACCGGCCGCCCAGCAGTTTCTACATCGAAACGACTTGCGATCGTCGGCCTACTCGAGCCTCTGTTACACAGCGTGTGTACGCGGGAACTCCCCGAGGCGCTCGATGGCTTCCTGAGCCTCCGGGAGCACATCGGGGAACAGCGACCAGTCGTGGATCATGTCGTCCCAGGGGTCGAGCGTTACGACTACGTCCGCCGCCCGCGCTCGTGCCGCGAGGCGCGTGGCATCATCGTACAACACCTCAGCGGTGCCGACCTGGATGAACAGTGGGGGCAGGCCTGTGAGATCGGCATGGAGCGGGGCCGCAAGCGGCGTCCTGGGGTCGAGGCCGTCGAGATAGAGCTGGGCGAGCGGCAGCGACAACTCGCGAGAGTTCCAGTCGTCCGCTGCACGCTCGGTCATCGACTCGCCGACGCATTCGAGATCGACCCACGGCGAGATGCAGACGCCCGCTGCCGGAAGAGGATGTCCTGCATCGCGGAGCGCGACCAACGTCGCGGGGAAGAATTAGGCGGCTTTCGAGTCTAGGTCGAGTTTCTCGATTCAGCGTCCGATACGAGCTATCCGATCAATCTGTAAACTACGAGCCTGTGAGCCCTCTCATACGACAGCTGTAGTCGCCGAGGTAATGTCCTCTTCGTGGGCGGGCAGGTCGATCGCCACGACTTCTTGCCCCCGATCACGAAGACGCGGCACCACCTTTTCCCGGCACCATGCGCCGTGCCAGGACCCGCGAATCAAAGGCGAAGGACGCCGTTCAGATCGTTTCCGCTTCGGGGAGTCGCATCGCGGGAATGAGGGGTTGCTTCTCACCGAAAATAGGGTAGTTTTTTTCGTGAAAATAATTGCATGAAATAGGTTTCATGTATTATATTGGCGACGACGCTCTCGTCAGGGGCGGGGGAGGTAGCGATGGCGCGAACGGGACCGGCTAGCTGGACGTTTCTAACGAATCACGCGCACACGCTGATCTGTCTGGCGCGTGAACCCGACGCGGTGCTGCGAGAGGTCGCCACCGAAGTCGGCATCACCGAGCGCGCCGTCCACAACATCATCTCCGACCTCGAAGCGTGCGGCGTCCTCACGCGTGTTCGGGAGGGTCGCCGCAACCACTACCTCATCAACATGGAGAGCCCGCTGCGGCATCCGCTCGAGGCCCACTGCACGCTGAGCGAGCTCGTGGCGATGGTCGAACGCAAGCCCGCGCGCAGGACGTCGAGAACCGCCAAGCGAGCAGGATGACGTCGGTTTCGCTCCTATCCCGAAAAACAGCACTTGAAGGAGGCAAAGCATTCTTTATGCAGTTCGCTCGAGACATTCGTAATGACCTTCCGGCTGGAATCGTCGTGTTCTTCGTGGCCGTTCCGCTATGCCTGGGCATTGCTCTGGCCAGCGGCGCGCCGCTGTTCGCCGGCCTCATCGCCGGTATCGTGGGCGGCATCGTCGTCGGTGCCCTGAGCGGCTCGCCTCTCGGTGTGTCCGGACCGGCGGCCGGGCTCGCCGTCATCGTCTTCCAGGCGATCGAGAGTCTTGGTAGCTATCAGGCTTTCCTCCTCGCGGTGGTCCTCGCCGGCGTGCTGCAGATCGGCCTGGGCTTCGCCCGTGCCGGTGTGCTTGGCTACTTCTTCCCCTCGGCCGTCATCAAGGGAATGCTCTCGGGCATCGGGCTGCTGATCATCCTGAAGCAGATCCCGCACGCGGTCGGCTGGGATCCTGACCCCGTCGGCGATCTCGCGTTTCAGCAATCCGATGGTCAGACCACGATCACCGAGCTCTTCCGGGCCTGGGAGCACATCGAGCCGAGCGCGCTGATCGTCTCTCTCTGCGCCCTGGCGATCCTGGTCGTCTGGGAGAGGTACCTCGCGCCGCGTGGTCGCATATACCAGGTGATCCAGGGGCCGCTCGTTGCCGTCACGTTTGGCATCGTCTTTCAGTTCGTGACGTCTCGACTGGCTCCGGGGCTGGCGCTGAGCAGCGAGCACCTCGTGAACGTGCCGGTGGCCGGAAGCCTCTCGGAGCTGGGCGCATTGTTCACGTTCCCCGACTGGGCGCAGCTGGCCAATCCGGCCATCTACGCGGCAGCCGTCACGATCGCGATCGTGGCCAGCCTAGAGACGCTTCTCTGTGTGGAGGCGACGGACAAGCTCGATCCACAAAAGCGTGCCACACCCGCCAACCGGGAGCTCTTCGCGCAGGGTACCGGCAACATGCTGTCCGGTCTCGTCGGCGGCCTGCCGATCACGCAGGTGATCGTCCGCAGCTCCGCCAACATCCAATCCGGAGGACGGACCAAGCTGTCGGCCATCATCCACGGCTCCCTGCTCCTACTATTCGCTCTGGCACTGCCGATGGTGCTGAACCTCATCCCCCTGGCGGTGCTTGCAGCCATCCTCCTCATGGTCGGGATCAAGCTGGCGAAACCGACCCTGTTCGCGAGCACATACAGGCTGGGCCCGACCCAATCCGTACCGTTCGTCGTTACGATTCTGGG
>SPBQ01000516.1 GCA_004525875.1 Myxococcales bacterium | reverse complement strand
GGTACCGGCCGCGGCGCTAACAACGCCAGCACGGCCGGTACCGCCGTCAGCGAGAGCAGCGTGACGGCCATGATACCGAGTGCGCAGGCCGAGCCGAGCTCGCGGATGCCCGGAGTGTCGGACAGCAGCAACGCGCCGAAGCCGGCGACGGTGGTCCCGCCCGCGATGAGAACGGGCGTGCGCGTGTAGCGCAGGCACTCGAGCGCGGCTGGTCGGGCCTGGCCCGACTCGCGCAGTAGATCGTCGAATCGCGCCAGAATGTGGACGCCGTAGACGCTCCCCACGCAGATCAGCGTCGGGCCCAGCACCAGCGTGATCAGCGTGAGCGGGCGGCCGAGCCAGGCCATTGCTCCGAACACCCACAGCGTCGCCACCAGACTGGAACCGACCGGCACCACCGCGCTTCTGAGGGAGCCTGTCGCCATGCGCGCGACGGTCGCACCGACCACGACCGCCAGCGGGATCAGTCGCGTGAGGTCGCGCACCATCATCGCATGTGTCAGCGATTTGATGTGCTGCCGTCCGGTGACGTTGAACGAGGCCGGCCCGGCACGGGCGAGGATCGCGGCGATCGAGTCGTCGAGACCGGCGCGGATGAACTCACCGTCGCTCATCGACCGAAACGAGACGTTGATGCCCGCCGTCGTGCTGTCGTCGTTGACGAGCGTGCGCGGGTAGATGGCGTCGGTGAGCGCGCGGCGGCGTACGTCTTCGAGCTCGGTCGAGCCTTGCGGAATCTCGTCGACGAAGCTGTCCACCTCGACCATGTCCAGGTCGGGCAGGTACCGGTAGGCGATGGTCTCCACGAGGCTTTCCACCGACCGGACGCCCGACAGCTTGCGGATCTCGTCGCTGATCGATCGCATGGTGGCGAGCGCTGGGTAGGTGAAAACGTCCTCGGTCTGCATGGCGATGACGTAGGTGTCGTCGTGGCCGAAGTCGGCGACGGCTTCGGCGTAGACGAGACGGCCGGGATCTCCGTCGGCGATCATCGGCCCCTCCGAGGGGTCGAGGCTCATCCGGAACCCGGGCGTGCGTGGGTCGATGAGCGCGGCGGCAGCGGCCAGCGTCAGGATCGAGACGAGCGCCAGAACCGTCCGGGCGTGCCGGACGACGAGGTCGGGGCGCGCCGCGGCCGCGGCAACAGAGGCCAGCAGTGCGGTCGTTGCCGCCGCTATGATGACGCTCTCGGACACGTTGGACGAGGCTAGCGGTCAGGACCGGGGACGCAATCGCCTCGGAGCCGTTCGCGATTCTGCTGGCAGTCCCCGCGGCGAGTCGCAACTGCGCAGACTCCGCGCCTCGGCCGTACGTGTCCCGGCAAACCGCTGCGAGTGCAACAACGGCCGCGAGTGCACGCTGGTGAGCCGAGACCATCGGTGTGGCGTTGCGATCCTCGTGCGCGTGACTAGAATCACCGGTGCCGGCGCTCTGCCGGTTCGGTTCACTAATACAGTACCAGAACGATCTCGAGAGGAGAGGGGGCCCCGATGGAGTCCGATGTAACTGCGATCAATAAACGGGTCGAGGAAGCTTCCACGCATGTCTACCGGCTGCGCGAAGAAGTCGGCAAGGTCATCGTGGGGCAGCGCTATGTCATCGACCGTCTTCTGATCGGCCTACTGACGGGTGGGCACGTGCTGCTCGAGGGCGTGCCGGGGCTGGCCAAGACCCTTTCGGTCAAGACGCTGGCCGCGGCGATCGACGCCTCGTTCCATCGTATCCAGTTCACGCCTGACCTGCTGCCCGCCGACGTCGTCGGCACGCAGATCTACAACCCCGGTGACGGTGCCTTCTCGACCAAGAAGGGGCCCGTGTTCGCCAATGTGATTCTCGCCGACGAGATCAACCGCGCACCCGCCAAGGTTCAGAGCGCTCTGCTCGAGGCGATGCAGGAGCGGCAAGTGACCATCGGCGACGAGACGTTCGATTTGCCCGATCCGTTCCTTGTCCTTGCCACGCAGAACCCGATCGAGCAGGAGGGAACCTATCCGCTACCCGAGGCGCAGGTCGACCGATTCATGCTGAAGCTCTCGGTCGACTACCCGACGCGCGAGGAGGAGCGGATCATCCTCGATCGCATGGCTACCACCGGCGACCAACCGAAGGTCTCGGCTGTTCTCAGCCCCGCCGACATCATCGAGTCTCGCAACCTCGTCGACTCGGTCTACATCGACGACAAGATCAAGGACTACATCATCGATCTGGTGGTGGCGACGCGCGATCCGCAGGCCTTCGACCTCGATCTCGGCCCGCTGATCCAGTACGGCGCCTCGCCGCGCGCCACTCTAGCGTTGACTTTGGGAGCCAAGGCCCACGCGTTCGTGTCGGGCCGTGGTTACGTGACGCCTCAGGATGTGAAATCGATCGGGCCCGATGTGCTTCGTCACCGGGTGATCGTGTCCTACGAGGCAGAGGCCGAGGAGATCAGCTCTGACGGCATCGTTCAGAGAATCTTCGACGGCGTTCCCGTCCCGTAGCGCCC